>JAOUPJ010000179.1 GCA_029879945.1 Gammaproteobacteria bacterium | reverse complement strand
TACAGATAAGCGTGGAAATATCTACTTCGATCTAAATACCACAGACAAAAAGAACTACACCATTTCCATGTCTAAACTGGGATACGGTACCTGGAAGGCAAACAAGGCACTTGCTCCTGGAGATAAGGTTGACGTGATGTTGGACCGTCTAATGATGGTTAATGTTCAGGTCAATACGGAGTCTTACGGTGATAGCGTCCCTGTAAATGGGGTAGACGTGTTTCTGGGCAATCAGAAAATTGGTACCACCAATGCAAAAGGTGTAGTTCGCTATTCGCAAAATGGTCAAAGAAAAGGCAAGGGAACGCTTACCCTGAAAAGTGCCAAATATGCACCAGGCGTGTGGAAAACCCAAGTTCCTTTGATCGGTGATGTGGCGGTAAAGCGTTATGTGTACCCACGTAAGGCAAATCCTCTGCGCGTTGGTTTTTATCGGTTCTCTGCCAATACCGACGGCGAAGATATAGGAACAATTCCGGCACGATTTCAAGCTGAGATTATTAAAGAAATATCAGGCCAAGATGGCTTTACGGTTGTGGACACCGACAAATTGGTAGCCGCCATTAAGCAGTCTAAGATCTCAATGCAAAAACTGAAGAAAGACGGTTGGAAAAACACCGATCTGCACAAACTGGTAGACACCATTGTGTTTGGTAGTGTTTCAAAGAATATCAAAGGCGCTTTTATCGTAGAAGCCAATTTCCACAATTATGAAGGTGGCGTGGCAGCGCGTGAAATTGCCTTGGCTAAAAGCAGCGGTCGATTGGATCGCGCAGCAAGAGAATTGGTTATCAATCTGAAAGAACACTATCCTTTTGAAGGTTTGGTGTATGAGCAGGAAGGCGAGAGTTATACCATCAATCTGGGCTCTTCTCAGTTTCCTGTAAACAGAAAAGACGAGTTTGCTGTCTACAATCCGGTTACAAGCAAATCCGGTAAGATAGAAAAATACAAAGAGGTTGGTACGCTAAAAATCAACCGTACCCATAACGACAACTCTAGCGCGGAAGTCAATACCTTGGTTAAGAAAGGAACGAAAGTTGACATCGGTGCCAGAGTGGTTCGTCGTCCGGACCGTGAAGGTGACGGAAAAGAGTTTGTAACCGTAGCCGCAAAGGGCATGGTGGATGGTCAAGTTAAACCATTGAGTGGGGTAAACATTTACCTGGATCAAAAATGGGTAGCAACGACTGATCAACGGGGTAAGGCACGAGTCAATCTTCGCTTGAAGAAAGAATATGATCTTTCCCTCTATAGACAAGGTTACTCACAAGTCGATAAAGAAGATTTTGAAGTCAAAGACAACGCAGCTCTTGTTGAGTTTGACCTGGAATCATATGTTTCGAAGCTGACTGTCGCATCGAATCCAGCCGGGGCTGTCATCTTCCTGGATGATGAGAAGATTGGAACAACGCCTATGGAGAACAAGACTGTACCGACTGGCTTCCATTCTTTGAAGATCAGTGCCGGAGGTGAATATCGAGATTTCGAAGAGGTTATCGAATTCACCAATGAGCCAAAAGATTTTTCAGGTGAGAAAACAGTTACCCTGTTTACCGACTTCCTGAAAAAGGCCGAAAAAGCTGAATCGAGCGAGAATCTGGATCAGGCGATGGCGTTCTACTCACAAGTTAACGAAGCGCACCCAGACTACGCTGAAGCACGACATCGTCTGGCCCAACTTTTCTTAGACCACAAGAACGATCCCACCTCGTCTGTGGCTGAGTTTGAAAAGATCATGGAAGTGCCTGAAGTCAAAGAGTTGGTATACAAGCAGTATTCTGTTGCCTATACCAATATGGGCCATGCCTATCATGAAAAAGCCAACCAGGTAATTAACCAAGATAAGCAAGTTGCTGCTCAGCTACTGGCCAAATCGGTTAAGTCACTGGAGACTGCCCAAAAGAACTCTCGATTCTTCCCGAATGCGAGCTACGATGTGGCGGTACATGATACCTATTTCTACCTAGCAATGTCTTATCACAAGCTCTATCAACTGTCGCAGAACCCTAATCTGTTGAATAAAGCGAAGTTGGCATGGCGTGATTATCTGGACTTCTTCCCAGAAAGTTTGGCCAATGTAGAGCAATATTCTGAAGCTAAAAATTCAGCTAGCCAGTTCCTAGAACAACTGCGTGGCGATAGTTAAGAAATGGTGATTTAGGAAGAAAGGTTCCGTATGCAACAAGAAAGACAAACAGCAGTGACAGGATTGATTGTTTTTGCTTTGATAGGTGCGATCGCTTCCATAGCCCTGCCGGGAAAGTCCTCTAAGCAGGCAAACCAGGGCATGGAAGAGCAAGTACTGGCAATGAATACCAGTGGAGCTAGCGCGAAACCGGTTAGGCTTGGGAAGGTTCCCAAGCTTAAACAGGGTCGACCGATCGCACCAAAGTTTCTCAAAGTGATTACACCACCAGATTTGGATCTGAATAATAGCAATCCGACCTGGAGTCTGGACGGAAACTACTTAGGCTACGAGAAACATGATCAGAAAGACAAAGAACTGGTGATCACGGATAGCAAGGGCAATGTGGTGCAAACAGTGGCATACAAAGCTGAGGGCGATGATTTGGGACTCAGTTTATTGTTACCCGGAATTGCAGATCAAGGCCGCTACAATGCGGGTCTTACATGGTCTCTACCGTTCACTCCTCAGCCCGATCCCGTTGAACTGGAAAAGGCAAAGAAGGAACTGGCGGAAGGCAAAATACAAACCATGCCCCCTGCGCCCGTGCCAGTACATCGTTTCATATACATGAGCAACGGTTCTGAAGGCAATTATGATCTGTATCTGGGTAATGTGGGCAGTGAGGAAAATGTAAGACTCACTGATCATCCGGAAAAGGACGGACATGCCCATTGGTCTCCGAAGAACGATCAGGTGCTTTTTGTCTCCGGTCGTTCGGGAAAAGCGGATATCTACCTTTTTGATATAGCATCAAAAGAAACTCGCAAGATGACGAATGGCGTGAAATCATTTTTGTATCCTCAATGGTCACCTGACGGAACGAAAGCCGTGATGATCTACGGTTCAAACGAAAATCATGACATTTACATAATGGATGATTTTTCAAAAGAGCCTAAAAAGAATGTGAGGCCACTTAATAATTGGTCGTATGACGACCTGAGACCCATGTGGTCACCCGATGGCGAAAAGATCGCATTTTATACCAACTACAACGTGGGTAACGATCCTAAGGAATGGGCGCTGGTTGTATTGGAGATAGAAAAATTTAACGAAGAGCCACTCTATGATCTGACTCCTTACATCGTGGCGACGGATGTCATTCCAGACATAGAAAAGGGTCCGGCCTGGATGCCAGATAGTAAAAACCTGATTTATGTTAAGAAGGATCGGGAAAAATATAATCCGATACATGTAGTGGATTATAAGGATCGTGTCGATCGTATGGTCCAGACTGACACCAGAATAAACCATGATCTGAGTGCATCGAAAGATGGAACCATCGCATTTCGGTCACAAGTCGAAACATGGGATCAGATTTTTCTGGTCAAGTTCTAATAAAACCAAACAGAGAAGAAAGTATGAAATTTAGACTTATCTTAGCTTGTGCGCTCGTGTTCGGTATCAGTGGCTTGGCCAATGCCTCGTCCAAAGATATCAAGAACGCGCAGGATAGTTTCAGAAAAAATCAATTCAACTCTGCCCTGATGCCATTGATCCCCGTGATATCAGATTACTCCAAGGTTGACGCAGGTACGGGTATCCTGGCCGGTAGCGTTCTGGTAAGAAATGCCGAGCTTCACAGGGAGCTATCTAAGCTTTCAATAAGCGCAACAGTCGATTACCTAAAGAAGTTGACTAAAACCAAGAAAGGTAAAGAACCCAGTGTGTTCGCCACACTTTTCTACGGTGAAGCGCTTTTGAGCCAAGGCGACTACAAATCCGCGAAAAAATACTTCAACCAATTCTTGAAAAAGAAAGTGCCAGAAGAATACAAAGAGGTGGCCAGGGTCAAGCTCGGCGTCGTCGATTGGAAATTGAAACAGCAAAATAGCGCAAAAGCGGCTTGGAAAAAACTCGGTAATTCAAAGTCTCTATTGGTTCGTTCCGAATTGGCTCGAGTTAACGCTGAGTTCTTAGGTGATGATAAACAGGCAAAAAAAGTGGTTGACGAAATCGCGTCTGAAATAAAAGGCCAAAATAATGTTTCGTCCCGCGTGTTAACAAACATGATTTCTGTATACAACGAAATTAAGGACTACAAATCAGGCATGCAAGTGCTTGCACAACATGATATTGGAAGTATTTCTTACCGCGAAGATTCCAAGAGTGGAAAATTTATTAACTTCTATGATGTGAACCTACTCGGGGACATTGCAGAACTTTACCGTGGAGTAGCCAGCGGACTCCTGGAGACCGCAGGAAAAGACAACCGCTATAAAGCAATTGCCGATTTGCAGCAAATTGATTTGGATATAATATTTGGACATTCAAAAAATGCGGCAAAAACAGTTCGTAGCATGCTGTCCGATCAAGGTCTTCCCGCGCCTATTAAGAAACAAGTTTCGATTCGCGAAGGAATCACAGCTAAGGGCCCAAAAATATGGGAGAAAACGGTTTCTGATAACTCGCAGGATGCCATGATAGTATCCAAAACTTTATCAACCTGCGTGCAAGCGAGCGCTAGTTGCAAAACAACGAACAAACGATTGGAAAAAATTGCTGAAAATTTGAAGGGTACCAATGCAGTAATGGTTAATTCCTCAATTGGTCGATACTACCTGGCAGAAAAAAAATACAGCAAGGCAATCAATTTCCTAGAAGCGGCTCGTAACAAGAGTCTGAAAAACAAGATAGAAGCCAATGATCCAGTTTTGTTGGTCGGTTTGTCTGATGCTTACCGACATGACAATAAATATTCTGAAAGTCTTGAGATATATTTTGAGATGAGTAAGGAGTTCCCAGGTGTACGGCAAATACAGGAAGCTGTACAGGGAGTATACGCCATGGAGCAGCGTAGTGCAGGTGATGTGAAAATATTCTGATTAACAAGGGGTAATCAAGATGAATCGCAAATATCTTTCAACATTAACAGGAGTTGCAGTCGCTGCTGTAATCGCCACAAGTGGTATTGCAAATGCGGCTGATGACAACTCCTTACGATACGGGGAATTTGGTCGCCCGGCGACTCTTGACCCTGTAACCAGTAACGATATGATTTCGTTGCGTGTTACTGAATTACTGTTTAACGGTTTAGTCGGTATCAACGAGAAACAACAAATCATACCTGAACTGGCTTCCAAGTGGAGCAGTGACTCAGAAGGTAAAGAATACACATTCGAATTAAGAAAGGATGTGAAATGGCATCCAAAGCCAGGTAAAGAGCCCGAGCTTTTTACGGCAGATGATGTGGTCTACACCTTCAATATGATGATGCATCCAAAGACGATTACACCTTTGAAAGTTCGTTATGAATTTATTGAAAAGGTGGAAAAGGTTGATGACAATACTGTTAAGTTCGTTCTTAAACGTCCTATCCTTAACGCTTTGGCCAAATTTACGTTCAAAATTATTCCAGAACATGGACCAAAAAATCCTGTTTTCTTGACTCGTGAGGACCCTTTTGTTCAAAGTCCAATCGGAACAGGCCCATACATGTTGAAGGAAGTAAACTCGGATCGTGAAGTTATATTAGCGGCTAACCCGGACTATTTCAGGGGTAAGCCGCAGATCAGTGAGTTTGTGGCAAAACCGTTCGCTGACCAGAATATCATGAATCAAGCGCTTACCTTTAACGCGATAGATATGATTGTTTTGGTTAATCCACGTCATTTACCAGAATTGCAGGGCGACAAGCGATTTGTACTTCAACCTTATAATGCCTTGTCTTATTCTTTCTTTGGGTACAATGTTCGTCATCCCCATTTACAAGACAAGCGTGTACGTAAAGCGCTGACTATGGCAATTGATCGTGAAAAAATGCTGAAGTCATTCTTCAATGATCAAGGCACATTGATTTCTGGTCCATTCGCGCCTGGTAGTTGGGCCTACAATTTAGACGTCAAGCCAGAAAAGTTTAACCCGGACGAGGCGGTTGCCTTGCTTAAAGAAGCAGGTTTTACTCAAGGCGCAGGCGGGATAATGACCAAAAATGGCCAACCACTGAAATTGACACTTAAGGTGCCCATAGCCAAAGAAAGCGAATCCATCAAACGGGTGGTATTGGCGTTCAAAGGTTATTTGAAGAGAGTGGGTGCCGATATCAATGTTGAATTCCAAGAATGGTTAGCATGGAAAGACGATGTGTTCCAAAAACACAATTTCGACGTCGTGTTTGCCTCATGGGTATTTGATGACTCAGCTGATATTTCATCACTTTTCCACTCTGCAGAGGTTGGTGCCTGGAAAAACAACTTCGGTGGTTATGAAAACCGTAAGGTGGACAGCTTGATCGCCGAAAGTAAGTTGACCCTGGACCATGAGAAGCGTCGTAGTATCTATCGAAAGCTTCATGCAGTGTTGGCCGACGAGGCACCTTACACTTTCCTATGGACTCTAACGAACTACTCTGCGTATCACAAAAAGATGCGTAAGGTAGCGATTCATCCGTACAAGTTCTTTTCTTTCGCCGATCAATGGTTTATTGCGAAAGATGTTGCAATGACGGATCAAAACTAATTGTTTAGAGATCGTGGGAGTATACGCGTGGAACATTCGTTAAAAGTAAATACGATACGCAAACTCGCGATTACCGCATCGCAGGAGCTGGGTTTAACCCTGCTCCTGCTTTTCGGTGTCAGTATCGTGGTATTTAGCATACTGTATGCCGCACCCGGAGATGCATTTTCTCTTTTATTGGGGGCCGATCAGGCCTCACAGGTAAAGAGCGCTATGGGTGTTTCTGATGGATGGCTTGGCCAATATACCGGCTGGTTGTTCAATATCATACGGGGCGATTTTGGTAATTCAATTCGTACTGGATTACCCGTGTTCAGCGAAGTGGTCACAGTGGGGTTTAATACACTCTACCTAACGATGGCTGCAATGTTCGTGACATTGTTAATCGCATTCCCGATTGCCATTTATACGGCAGTAAAAGCGGATAGTCATTTAAGTACACCCATGACGATGCTGGCGTACTTTATTTCCTCACTGCCTGTATTTTGGGTTGGCTATATTGCGATCTTTGTTTCTACTGAAGTATTTGGTTACTTTCCCTTATCTGTAGGGAGAACTCAAGGCCAAAGCATGGATTTCTCTCAATTTATGATACCCGTTTTCGTACTTGGTCTAGGGAGTGGTGTGATCAGCGAGGTGGTTCGCAGTGTTCGGCTTGAGGTTGCGCGGGTCATGTCGGAAGAATACATTCGAACAGCACGTGCCAAGGGTGCAGCCATCTGGAAACATGCCTTCAAAGAAGGCTTTTTACTACCGCTTACAGAAATCGTTGCCGCTAAAATACCCTTCATGATTGGGGGCGCGATTATTGTTGAACAGGTATTTAACTGGCCGGGAATGGGTCGTATGGCCTG
>JAOUPJ010000177.1 GCA_029879945.1 Gammaproteobacteria bacterium | reverse complement strand
AAAATTGGATTTTCTTTCCAGATATAGTAAGCATCTCGCCAAAGTGAATACCGCGCACTAAACGTACTACCCGTATTTTCAATTTCTAAATTAGATAAACTTTTAAACTGAGAAAATATTAGATTTACTTGTCCTTGCTTTTGCCCGCCTAGCACAAAAAAGGCGCCAGCAAACACAATGCATGCAACTCCTGCAGCCATCCATTGGGTTCTTGATATTTGCTTCCTTCCCAACCAAATCAGTACTGGTAGAGCTATAGGAAGCACCAAAAGTGCGCCTTTAGTCCCCGAAAATACAACAGCAGACAATCCAAGGATAACGCAAACAACCGAAATAATAGTACCTAGGCCTTTGGTATTACCCGTAAAAATATAAGCCAGAATAAAAAGTGAATACATAACACTTAGGTCGCCAAACAGGATTGGGTAATAGTAACCTTGTGCGCGTGGAAACCCGAGAAACTGGGTTTGCACTATCGCAACAAAAAAGTAAACCACAACAGCGAAATATATTCCCGCTATAAAAGCGTTTTTGAAATCAACATCTGATTTGCGCAAATAAAAATAGGCAAACACGACTAAAGGAAAATGAATGAAGCGTTCAATTGCTTTAAATCCTTCACGGTAGTTGTCTGTATTTACCAAGGAAATTGCCACAACAAAAAACAGTAGAAAAAAACCAATAAATATCGTTCTCTCAGAGCCTCGCAAAAAACGAAACTGGTCTCTCGCACTAACTAGCCCAGCAAGCGCCAGTGTGATAAGAAAGAAGCCTCCACTGGATTTGACGAGAACGGAGGCCGCTGGGTATAAAAATACCATTGAGACCAGGATAATCGTTTTTAAATCCTTAGTCGGGTACAGCCATCTAATGGCAGCTTGAATGGTTTGATTCAACGTTCTTAAATCGTCGTATTTTCTCGTAGCAAATTCACTTCACTACGCAACAACTCAATCTCCCTCTCCAACTCTTCATACTCCTCTACCTTGCGTCGGAGAAATCGTGCTGTTACACGCGCTTTTTCTTCGACTCCATGCGGAGTTAAAAAATAGATATAGGATTTCTTGCTACTGCTGTTTGCAAAATTTTTTGCCTTGACCAGCCCTTTGTCTATCAAGGCCTGCATACAGTAATTGGTTTTCCCTAGGCTCAGGTTGAGTTGCTTGGCCAGACCACGCTGGCTAATGTCTGGTCTTTCGTTTAATGCCTTGAGGAAACGATAGCTCATTTCGTCCGTTAACATGGCTTCTACCTCGGATTTTTTTCTTTATGAAGGATTAGAAAGGCGACTGAATGGATAGGTCGGAATTTTGACACGCTACCGCCCTGCAGATGTTCCTTTCCGCATGACGATGGGCTCCCTATGTCTGTGTTCAGCGTCAAACGTTCAACTACTGAACACGCGCTATTGAAACGTTTTTTTTTCACAATGTCAACAGCTTAAA
This sequence comes from Gammaproteobacteria bacterium, assembly GCA_029879945.1. Classification (GTDB taxonomy): domain Bacteria; phylum Pseudomonadota; class Gammaproteobacteria; order S012-40; family S012-40; genus JAOUPJ01. The sequence continues at coordinate 6,106 of JAOUPJ010000177.1, read as the reverse complement.
TGTGATGCTGTTCAAAGAACGGCCAATAGGGGCAGGAAACGTACCGAAAAAAATTTCATCCCGCTTGTGCTTTTTCTCACGTGATTTTTTTACTATGATTTAGGTTTGTATTATCGAATCATCAAGGAAGACGAATGCGTAAGTGGCAATGTACGATTTGTGGCTATATCTATGACGAGCAACTCGGCCAGCCCGATCATGGGATACCACCCGGCACCGCCTGGGAGGATGTGCCCGAAGATTTTAGCTGTCCCGATTGCGGTGTCAGCAAGGAAGATTTTGAAATGATTGAAGCCAGTTAGTCCTGACTATGCCCAAACACGGTGTAGTCATCATTGGAACTGGCTTGGCAGGCTATACCACCGCCAAAGAATTTCGAAAAAATGACCCTGAAACGCCTCTCACGCTAATAACTGACAGTGATGGTGCGTTTTATTCCAAGCCCATGCTTTCAAACGCCTATGGCACCAACAAACTTCCCACCCAGTTGGCCACTCAGAATGCCGAACAAATGGCAGACACCCTTAAAGCCAAAGTCCTCACTCATCGTCATGTAATGGAGATCGATCTGAATGACTCGGTCGTGCTTACGCAAAGCGGCGATAATATCCTCTTTGATCGGCTTGTACTGGCAATTGGTGCTAGCCCCATCGTCCCTCCGCTGGAGGGAAATGCGCTGGAACGTATTCATCAAGTCAATTCGCTGGCCGACTACGCCCGATTTCGCGGCGATTTGGCTGAGCCCAGGAAGGTCGCCATTATCGGCGCAGGCCTGATCGGTTGTGAATTTGCCAATGACTTGCGCCGTGGCGGCCACGAAGTGTCTGTGTTCGGCCCGGATGCACTGCCCTTGTCGAACCTGCTTCCTGCTCAGGCGGCGTCGGAACTCAAAACTGAATTGGGCGGGATTGGGGTAGACTGGCAGCTGGGATCTGCCGTGAAAACAGTCAATCTTAACGACGAGCAATTCGAATTGATCCTGGCCAATGGCCAGTCTCACCAGGCCGATGTGATGCTTTCGGCGATCGGCTTGAGAGCCAATCTGCAACTGGCCAAACAGGCCGGACTAAGTACCGCCAGGGGAATTGTCACTGATCGCTTTCTGCAGACCTCCAGCCCGAATGTGTACGCCCTGGGTGATTGCGCCGAGGTGGAAGGGCTGTTCCTTCCCTTTGTATTACCCATCATGAGCGCTGCGCGTGCCCTGGGAAAAACCTTGGCCGGCGAGAAGACTTCTGTGCAGTACCCCGCTATGCCCGTTGTGATCAAGACACCTGCCTATCCCTTGGTGGTATCGTCCCCACCGGCTGGCGCAGAAGGGAATTGGCAAATTGAAGAGACAGGCACAGGGCTGCGCTGCCTGCTCAAAAACGGCCTGGGTCAACTTGTGGGATTTGCGCTTACACAGGATTGCGTGAAGGAAAGACAGGCGCTGGTAAAGGAACTTCCCCCTTTACTAAACACCTAAGCCGTCTTACTCCAGATGGTTTTCACCTGCTCGGCCAGAGTCATGGGATCGAACGGCTTAGAGATCACGTCCACCGCGCCCAGTGCGCGATAGCTGGCAACTTCACTGGGCTGCACTTTCGCAGTCATAAACACGACGGGCACATTTTTCAACTCGGGGATCTTTCTGAGCTCAGTCAGCGTGGTAGGACCATCCATATCCGGCATCATGACATCGAGGAGGATCAAATCAGGCAGGTAAGCCGGTGCCACTTCCAGAGCGACTTTACCATTTTCACACAGCTCCACTTGGAACCCACCGATATTTTCTAATGCCAGTTTTGCAACTTGTGAAATATCTGGCTCGTCTTCAACATAAAGTATTTTTTGCAGTGAGTTGTCTGACATGATCTACCTAGTCCAGGGATACTTAATGATTTCTATCGTAACTTAAACAACGATACTTTACCTTAATTAGTTCATGGAACTTGTTAATTAACAGCAATAAATGTGGCCGTTCACTCGCTAAATTGTAAAAAAATGTAGCGACTAACCAACCCATGCACGCGCATTACGGAACATCCTCATCCATGGCGCATCCTCACCCCATTCACCTTGCGGGTACCAGGAGTTTTGTATGGTTCTGAAGACTCGTTCCGGGTGCGGCATCATGATGGTAAACCGCCCACGACGAGAGGTGAGTCCGGTGATACCCATGGGCGAACCGTTCGGATTGGCCGGATAGCTGATGGCTGGCGCACCAAAATTGTCCACAAAGCGCATACAGGCGTATTGCTCATGGATGGCCTTCTCGGCTTCGAGGGCATTATCAAAATTGGCATAACCTTCACCGTGCGCAACCGCAATGGGCAGACGAGAACCGGCCATTCCGGTAAAAAAGATAGACGGCGAGGGCGCAATTTCAACCATTGAAAAGCGCGCCTCAAATTGCTCCGAGCGATTTTTAATGAAGCGCGGCCAGTGTTCCGCACCGGGAATCAGGTCTTTCAACTGGGCGATGGCCTGACACCCGTTGCACACACCCAGTCCGAAGGTATCATCCCGGGTGAAGAATTTCTCGAATTGATCGCGTACTCGATTATTCAGCAGTATGGAATTGGCCCAACCCTGTCCGGCACCGAGCACGTCGCCATAGGAAAATCCGCCACATGCAACTAAGCCTTTAAAATCATTTATTTGGACTTGTCCCGAGAGGATTTCGGTCATGTGCACATCGATCGCCGAAAAGCCTGCCCGATCAAAGGCTGCAGCCATTTCCACATGTCCGTTTACGCCCTGCTCCCGCAGAATGGCCACTTGAGGACGCGCTCCAGTGGCAATAAAAGGCGCGGCCACATCGTGATCCACTTTAAAGCTCAGATGAATATTGATTCCGGGATCACTCTCATCGCAAATGGCCTCATGTTCCTCTCGTGCACACTCGGGATTATCCCGCAGGGACTGGATATGCAGCGAGGTCTCACTCCAGGCGCGGTGCATGTCCATCCAGGTTTCATCAAAAAACGTGTTTTGTTTTCGTGTAATGGTAAGGTGATTCGTTTCATTCGGCGTGGCAATCAGATGGACATGTTTGGCCAGACCCGCGCGATTGAACTCCTCCACCACTTCGTCCACGTCCACATGGCGAACTTGCAACACCGCCCCCAGTTCTTCATTGAACAGTGCGGCGATCACGTCCTCATCCAGCTCATCCAAACTCACATCCAGACCACAATGGGCGGCGAAGCACATCTCTGCGAGCGTTGCGAACAGACCTCCGTCCGAACGATCGTGATAGGCCAGTATACGTTTGCGCTCAATGAGCAACTGCATGGTCTCAAAAAAGGATTTGAGTGTTGCCGGATCATCCACGTCTGCCGGGTGGTGTCCCATCTGGGAATAGACTTGTGTCAGGGCAGAGCCGCCCAGGCGGTTTTTACCCTTACCCAGGTCGATGAGGATGAGATCGCTGTCACCACAGTCCCTGCGCAGCTGAGGAGTGAGCGTGAGACGCACATCGGTAACAGGAGAAAATGCCGATATAATCAAAGAGATAGGAGACGTAACCTGCTTTTTCTCAGCACCGTCCTGCCACACGGTTTTCATGGACATGGAGTCTTTTCCGACCGGGATGGAAATACCCAGCGCCGGACACAATTCCATGCCCACCGCCTTTACCGCCTCGAACAGGCCAGCGTCCTCACCGGCATGACCAGCCGGGGCCATCCAGTTGGCAGACAAGGCGATATTGGCCATCTCGCCCACATTGGCCGCGGCGATATTGGTGAGTGCCTCGCCCACGGCCATACGGGCAGATGCCGCCGGGTGCAGCAAGGCAACGGGAGTACGCTCTCCCATGGCCATGGCCTCACCGGCATAGCCAATAAAGTTGCTGGCGGTCACGGCCACATCGGCCACCGGCACTTGCCATGGCCCGACCATCTGGTCTCGGCTCACCAAACCCGTCACGGTTCTATCACCAATAGTTATAAGAAAACGCTTATCGGAAACCGTTGGTAATCGCAGTATCCGGTAGGCCGCCTCTTTCAGGTCCAGCGAAGAGGTATCAAATTCCGCTTTATGGTAAGGATGATGTTGCACGTCTCTGCACATCTTGGGCGGCTTGCCCAGCAGCACTTCCATGGGCATGTTGACCACGGTGTTATCAAACAGGCCGTCGCCCACAATCAACTCTCTTTCCGTGGTGGCCTCGCCCACAACCGCATAGGGGCAGCGCTCGCGCGCACAAATCTTTTCGAACAGGGTGAGATCTTCACTGGCAATGGCCAAGACATAGCGTTCCTGGGACTCATTGCACCAGATTTCCATGGGTGACATACCGGGGTCGTCGATCAAAACTGCGCGCAATTCGATATGGGCGCCGCGGTCGGAGTCGTCCACCAATTCGGGCAAGGCATTGGAAATACCGCCGGCACCCACATCGTGGATACTGATGATGGGATTCTTCTCTCCCATTTGCCAACAGCGATTAATGACCTCCTGGCAACGACGCTGTATTTCCGGGTTTCCGCGTTGCACCGAAGCAAAATCCAGGTCTTCCTGACTAGCACCGGTGGCCATGGAGGAGGCCGCACCGCCCCCCAAGCCGATCTTCATGCCTGCTCCGCCCAGCACCACTAACTGGGCACCGGCCGGAATATCGCCCTTGCGGATCATGTCTTCACGGATATTTCCCAGACCGCCGGCCAGCATGATGGGCTTGTGATAGCCCCGAACTTCCGGGCCATTGGGCCCCGGAACCTCTTGTTCAAAGGTACGAAAATAGCCGCAGATATTGGGTCGTCCAAATTCATTATTAAACGCCGCCGCGCCGATGGGCCCTTCGATCATAATATCCAGGGCAGAGGCGATGCGATTGGGTTTGCCGTAATCTTTTTCCCAGGGCTGTTGGGCCTCGGGTATCTGGAGATTGGAAACAGAAAAACCGCAAAGACCGGCCTTGGGACGACTCCCTCTACCAGTGGCTCCCTCGTCCCGGATTTCGCCGCCCGAGCCGGTGGCCGCACCTGGAAATGGGGAGATGGCTGTGGGGTGGTTATGGGTCTCCACTTTCATCAGGATATGGGTGTCGTCTCCGTTATAGGCATATTCACCCTTCTCGTCCGGATAAAACCAGCCGCGTCCGACCCCGCGCATGACCGAGGCATTGTCTTTGTAGGCGCTGAGCACAGGGCCCGGATTGACCTTATGCGTGTTGCGTATCATATTGAAAAGGGACTTGTCCTGCGCCTTACCATCGATAATCCAATCGGCGTTAAAGATCTTGTGTCGACAATGTTCCGAGTTCACCTGTGCGAACATCAAAAGCTCAGCATCGGTGGGATTGCGTTGCAGCTGTTTGAAATTTTCGACCAGATAATCGATCTCGTCTTCCGCCAGGGCCAAGCCGAGCTCGACATTGGCCTGTTCCAAAGCGGGACGCCCTGTGGTCAACACATCCACGGTGGTATAGGCCGGCGGCGTGGCATGGTAGAACAGGCCCTCGGCCTCTTTCAGGTCATGAACGACCGTTTGAATCATGCGGTCATGCAATAAGGGTCTTATTTGAGCCTGGTGATGCTCATCCAGCCACTGGTTCTCGGGGAAAACATACAGGGTTCCGCGCTCGATGCGCAACACCTTGTCCAGACCACACACATGCGCGATATCCGTGGCCTTACTGGCCCAGGGGGAGAGTGTGCCCAACCTGGGAATCACTAAAAAGGGTTGCGGTAACTCGGTAAAATCCGGCTTTTCCTGCTCATCGTTCAGCATGGACTCCAGATGGGACAATTCCTGTTTAGTCAGTTGTTGCTCTACTTCAACCAGGAACAAGGTCTGCGCTTCCACCTGCGTTATTTCAGGCACAACCGCTTGTAAGGTTTTCAGGAGTTTCTGGATGCGAAAATCGGAAAGGGCACGTGACCCCTTGATAATAATCATGGATTCTATCTGGCTCCAGTGTTGGAGGCGCTATGATACTGTATTTGAGCGGCTTAGTGAAACCTTGTAGGGGACCGAAAAACCTATACTTTAAAGGCCGACATGAGCTTTCGGAGTTCGTGCTCGTACTCGGTCAATTCCTTGGCCGCCGAGCTGGTCTGTTGGGCGCCCGCCGCGTTTTCTTCGGCGATCTTGATGATTTCCTGTATCAGGCGGC
>JAOUPJ010000176.1 GCA_029879945.1 Gammaproteobacteria bacterium | reverse complement strand
CGTTGCAACCTTGCTTGAAACCTCCTCGGTTCGCTTGAAACGCAGGCATCCCCATACGTTGCGCCCTTTGGGGTATGAAATCTCAAGGTTTTCAAAAACACTCAATGTTTCGTAGATAGAGGGTGTTTGAAATTTTCGGCCTACTCCCGCTCGAACGATTTCGTGCTCGGACATCTTTGTGAGTTCGTTTGTCTTGAACTCAATTTTTCCTTCGGTGGCTTTTGTTTTTCCACAAATCAGATCAAGGACTGTGGTTTTCCCCGCTCCATTCGGACCAATGATCACGTGCAGTTCATTACGGTCCATATAGAAATTTAACCCGTTGACGGCTTTAAAGCCGTCAAACGATACGGTCAGGTCTTCAATTGCTAACAAAAGTGGTGGACTCATGCGTGATCTCCTCTTATGTTACTGGGCACACCTTTTACTTCGGTTTCCTTTTTTCGAAATTTCGGCAGGGTAATTTTCGGCCACTTTATGTCGAATGTTTTTTCCCGTTTCCCAAGCGAGCGAAAACCATTTTTCAGGCTATCTCTATTTAATTTGTCTTTGTATTTGTCCCAAAGACCAGCAAGTCCGTTAGGAAAGGCCATAACCACCGTTATGAACAGTGCACCCATTAATAAGAGCCATAGCACCGGAGCACTCTCAGAGAAGTATGTTTTGCCAAAATTGACTATTAATGCTCCGTAGACAGCGCCAATGAGCGACATACGTCCACCGACCGCAGCGAAGATGACCATCTCGATAGACGGGACAATGCCGACAAAAGAGGGGGACATAAAGCCGACTTGTAAGGTAAACATGGCACCACCAATTGCGGACATTGCAGCCGCTAATACAAATATGAATACCTTAAACGAAGCCACATCGTAGCCAGAGAAGCGTACCCTGTCTTCCTTGTCTCTCATGGCCAGCAGTAAACGCCCCAGTTTTCCTGTGATGACGAATTTGCCAATCATGATCACACCCAGTAACAACACTACATTTACAAAATAGAGTATGTATTTTGCTGAATCGCTACGTATATCCCAGCCTAGCAGCGTCCTGAGATCAGTGATGCCATTAATCCCGCCTGTATAGCCTTGTTGGCCAACAATCAATACGGTGAGTATCAATGCAATGGCCTGAGTGATGATGGCAAAATACACCCCGCTTACACGGCGTCTAAACATGGCCACCCCTATAATGAAGGCAAAGATACTCGGCACGACAATAATGGCGATAAGAGTAAAGAACAGATTGTTGAAGGGTTCCCAGAACCACGGTAGGGCGGTGAGCTGGTTCCAGTCCATGAAGTCCGGAATTCCAGGAGTAGACTGGATTTTCGTGCTTTCCGGGTCCGACGCTTCCAGCTTCAAAAACATGGCCATTGCGTACCCGCCCAGGCCAAAGAATAGTCCTTGACCCAAGCTAAGTATGCCGCCGTAACCCCAGCACAATACCAGTCCCACTGCGACAAACGCATAGGTCAGGTATTTACCCACCAGATTAAGTCTGAATATGTCCAAAAAAAGAGGAAAAACTATTAATAAGAGCACTGCGAGTATCAAAATACCGCGTGCCCCCTCTTTTCCTCCAAGTAAACGTTCTTTTACAAATTCCATGATTGCTAACCTCACTACTTACGAATCTTGGAAGCGAATAGACCTTCAGGGCGCATCATGAGTATTCCCACTACAAATAGCAGTGTGAGTACTTTTGCCATTGATCCACTGATGAAGAACTCCATGATTGACTGTGCTTCAGCAATGCTGAATGCGGAAGCGATAGTGCCAAACAAACTGGCAGCACCGCCAAAAACGACAACCATAAAGGTATCGACTATGTAGAGAGAACCAGTTGTTGGGCCGGTTGAAGCGATAGTAGTGAAGGCAGCGCCCGCAACGCCTGCAATTCCGCAACCCAACGCAAAGGTAATACGATCAACTCGTTTTGTGTTGATTCCCACTGCTCCTGCCATCAGTCGATTTTGGGTTGTGGCCCTTACGTGCACGCCCCGTTTGGATTTAAATAGAAAGTAGAAGACGCCGGCTGTGAGCACGATGGTTAGGCCCAGTACAAATAGTCCATTTATGGGGATGTCTATGGTTTCGGTGGGTTGAACAGAACCTAACATCCAGTCCGGCAATGTAGGAGAGACTTCGCGAGCACCGAACGTAGAGCGAAAGAGTTGTTGCATTATGAGGCTCAGACCCCAGGTCGCTAACAGGGTGTCTAACGGACGTTGGTAAAGATGACGAATTAGTCCTAGCTCCACTAGATAGCCAACAATGAAAGCAATTAAAAATGACGCAATGATTGCGAATGGAAAATATATATCGACCATACCGTAAGACACTGCAAATTCAGACATGAAAAAAGTCGTGTAAGCACCGATTGTCATGAATTCTCCGTGGGCCATGTTTATTACGCCCATCTGTCCAAAAATGATGGCAAGACCAAGTGCCATCAGCAGGAGAACACTAAATAGGCTGATGCCAGCAAATCCCTGCATGGCGAAGATGCTCATCAGCTCTGTTGTGGTAAAGTCTCCCATAACGAATACCTCTCGGGTTTGGAATCCTTAAAAAGTCAAAATGTCACTAGTATTGAATTTGGGTTGATGACACTGTCTGATTACGGACAGTGCCATCTCGTCGCTATTACTGATAGCCTTTCGGGAAAGGGTCAGGCTTAATCACGTCAGACTCAAACACAATTTTTGCTTGTCCATCGCGTTTCCATTGTCCGATTCGAGTCTTCATCCATAGATGATGGTTTTTGTCGACTTTTAAATAACCGTGGGGCGAGTCTTTCCATTCAAGGTTTTCGGATGCTTTTACAACCTTGTCGACATCAAACGAACCTGCTTTTTCCACAGCCCACTTCCATAACCAAGGCCCGAGATAGGCTGACTCTGTTACATCACCAATTACAGAATCATTGCCCCATTTGTTTTTAAATTCCTGAACGAATTTCTTGTTGCCGGGTAAGTCCAGGGCCTGGAAATATTTCATGGAGGAATAGAAACCCTCCAGGTTCTCTCCGCCGATACCCAGTACCTCATCTTCGGTTACGGATATCGTTAGCAGGGGCTGGCGCTTGGCAGTTAGGCCTGCGGCGTTGAGCTGTTTGAAAAACGCGACATTACTTCCACCGACCACGGCTGCAAAAATAACATCCGGTTTTTTCAGCTTAATCTTATTGATGAGTGAACCAAATTGTGTATGACCCAGGGGGTAGTACTGCTCATCCACAACCGTTCCTTTAAGAACTTTCTCAATATGCTTGCGGGCGATTTTCATGCTGGTACGTGGCCAGATGTAGTCGGAACCGATTAAGTAAAACTTTTTTGCCTTAAGAGTTTTTGATGCCCAATCCAGCCCGGCGAGTATTTGTTGTGTCGCCTCTTGGCCGGTATAGAAAACATTATGTGACTGTTCTAACCCTTCATAGAAAGTTGGGTAGTATAGTAGTCCATTTTCTTTTTCGAATACCGGGAGGACGGCCTTCCGGGAGGCCGATGTCCAAGCGCCAAAGACAGCGGCGGTTTTGTCTTTAACCAACAGTTTTTTCGCTTTTTCAGCGAATGTGGGCCAATCGCTTGCGCCATCTTCAACAATGATTTTGATCTGACGGCCCAAGACGCCTCCTGATTTGTTGATTTGTTCGATTGCAAGCTTTTCTGCTTCAACGGAACCCGTTTCACTTATGGCCATCGTGCCGGTGAGTGAATGCAGAATTCCTACAGTCACAGAGTCATCTGTTACGGCCAGGTCTGTTGTGTTGACTTTGGATGTGGCAGGAGCCGCTGTTGCCAGGGTACCTAAGGTACAGAACGTAAATGTCAGCGCGAGCAGTGAGTGCCGAACTGCAATCCTTAATTGATTTCGAACTCGAAGTTTCATTTTACTCTCTTCCTCTATGTCTTTAGTGCTAAATGTTAAAGTTTTTGTTCGCTTAGGTATGCTTACAATTTCTGTGATTGCATCCGATATGCCACAAAGACAAAAAATAGATTTCGATGAGAAGGGTTGCGGAAAGCATGTTATAGATATTGCTGAAAACCCACTGTTTTTTCTTGTAGATTTAAAAAATTACTAGTAACTAAAATTTTATTCGAATAAAAAAAATGAGTGCCTTTTGAAATAAATCGCGCACATGTTTTAGTCTGTGAAGTTTTTGAGAATGACAATGTCCTCAGTGAAAGTGACAATGTCAAAGAGACAATATGACAATGTCACATATTTAATCTGCTTTTGCGTGGCGGTATATCCAGAAATATTTTCGCATATATAGGGAATGATTTGGGTTTTTGCCGAGGCTTAAGGATATGGCACGCTTAGTGCGATGAGTGTTATGAAATTCGAAACTTAACTGTGCTGATTATGTTTTTTGTTTGACTTTAGGTATGTCGCTTAAAAATGAGTTAACACAGTTTAGATGGAGAAAAGTAATGGCTGAAAAGTTGATTAAGATTGATTTTTCTAAAACACCAGAAGAGCATGATTGCCTGCATAATCGCTGGCATCCGGATATTCCGATGTATGCCTGGGTGAAACCCGGCGATGATTTTGTTTTGGAATGTGTGGACTGGACCGGTGGACAAATAGGAAACAGCGATAGCGCTGATGATGTGCGCGATGTAGATCTTACGAAAGTACACTACCTGAGCGGCCCTATCGGTGTGGAGGGAGTTGAGCCAGGTGACTTGCTCGAAGTGGATATTTTAGATATTGGAACTTTAAGTGAGTTCCAATGGGGATTTAACGGGTTCTTTGCCAAAGAGAATGGAGGAGGATTTCTTACCGAGCACTTTCCTGATGCACGAAAATCGATTTGGGATTTTAATGGTGTCTATACGTCTTCTCGGCATGTTCCCGGAGTGAGTTTTGCGGGTATTATGCACCCAGGGCTCATCGGTTGTTTGCCTTCGAAAGAGCTACTGAACGAGTGGAACAAAAGAGAAGGGGCCCTGCTGGCGACTGACCCAGAACGTGTTCCGCCCCTGGCATGCCCTCCCTATGCTGAAACTGCTCATATGGGTAGGATGAAACCCGCTGATGCATCTGAGGCTGCAAAAGAGGCCGCCCGTACGGTTCCTCCAAGGGAGCACGGCGGAAATTGCGACATCAAGGATCTTACGAGAGGGTCTAAGGTCTACTTCCCCGTTTATGTCAAAGGCGCGGGTTTGTCTATGGGAGACCTGCATTTCTCGCAAGGGGATGGCGAAATTACCTTTTGTGGTGCGATAGAGATGGCGGGGTGGATTCATATCCGGGTCAATGTAATAAAGGATGGCGTTGCAAAATATGGCGTGAAAAATCCTATTTTCAGGCCTAGCCCAATTAAGCCCGAATATAAAAATCATCTCATCTTTGAAGGAATTTCGGTGGATGAGAGTGGTAAACAACACTATTTAGATGCTCATGTTTCGTATAGGCAAGCTTGTTTAAATGCGATTGAGTATTTGAAAAAGTTTGGTTACACCGGGGCCCAGGCCTATGCGATATTAGGTACTGCGCCTGTTCAGGGGCATATTAGCGGTATTGTTGATATCCCAAATGTATGCGCCACTTTATTTCTCCCAACGGAAATTTTTGATTTTGACATTAACCCGAATGCAAATGGGCCGGTGAAACACGTAACCAGCGATGCAGATATCCCGGTTTCGTATTGGAAAGACAAGTAGTTTGGAGTTGGATGAGACAAATTAAATAGCTTACAGTGGCGGACCATATTGCGTTCGTGGTCCGTCACTTTTTTTAGGAGTAACGAAACATGCCTATTTATGAACACTTTTGTTTTGACTGCGAACAGGAATTTACGCATATGAGAGCGATGAGCCAATACAAAGAGCCCGCACCATGCCCAAGTTGTGGCGTGTCGTGCGACCGGGTTACCTTTTCCGCTCCACGGTCTGCCTTGTTGAGTCCTCAGGCCAGAATCGCTCATCAACGCAATGAGAAAAGTGCCCATGAACCTAGAATGAGCCGCGGACACGTGTGTGGAGCAGCTTGCAATCACAATCACTCGAGTAAAACAGAGGAAAAAACGCCTCAATTGAAGCAACAACTGGGGAAAGGAAGGAGGCCCTGGATGCTGGGACACTAGGATATTCTTCCCTATGTGAAGTGTAAGTGGGAGAGTCTGCTTAGCCGGCCTAAACTTTAGTACAGATATACCACACCCGCGTCATCTGTCGTTCCGTCATCCAGTCCGTCTTCACGATTCGCTCCCACCGCCAGGGTGCTTCCATCGCCACTCAGGGCGATAGATCGGCCAAAATAGTCCTCAGCATCGGTGTTGGGTGCCTTGACGTAGGTTTGTTGCACCCACGCAGCCGCTTCGCTGTAGCGGAACAGGTACACCGCTCCGGAATTGTTCGCGCTATTGTCTTCTTGTTCTGTTTCACTTCCGTTGAGGCCGGTGGCAGCACTGTCTTCCCAAAGTGCGGCTACGGCTAGTGTATTACCATCCGCACTCAGGGCGATCCGGAAACCAAAATTGTCCAGGCTATCACTGTTGGAGGCCTTGATATAGGCCTGTTGAGTCCAGCCTGTTGATTCAATGTAGCGAAATACATAAACTGCGCCGCTGTTAGAGACAGAGTTGTCCTCTTGCTCAGCATCAGTGCCCGAGGTGCCTCTTGCCCCACTATTTTCATTGTACGCTGACACAGCCAGGGTCTTACCATCTGCACTCAGGGCAATTGGGCGGCCAAATCCGTCACCAATGTCTGAGTTGGATGACTTGATGTAGGCCTCTTGCACCCAGCCCGTCATCGCGGTGTAGCGAAACACGTAGACTGCACCCGACGTATAATGTGTATCGTCTAGTTCCTCGGGTTCAGAAGTATAGACGCCCCTGCCAACACTGTTTTCTCTTGTTGTTCCTACCGCTAATACATTTCCATCTGCACTCAGCGCAATTGATTCACCAAACGAGTCGCGCTGAAAAATATGAGAGGATTTGATATAGGCCTGTTGTTCCCAACCAATTATCTCATCATAGCGGAACACATACACAGCACCGTTATCCGGAAAACTTCCCACATCGTTAAACTGACCGGGATCGGTGTTATTAATTCCAGTGCCATAACCATCTTCACCCCACGCCCCTACGGCCAGCGTGTTTCCATCGGCACTTAGCGCCAGCTTTTCTCCAAAGTAATCGCCAGCCTGTGCATTAGAGGCCTTGATATAGGCCTCCTGCTCCCATCCTGTGATTTCGCTATAGCGGAACATGTATACTGCACCGGAGCTTGGGGCGTCATTGTCATCAGGCCAGGGAGGGGAGTTATGAGCACCTGTGAGTGAACTACCTTCATTGAATGTCCCCACCGCGAGTATATTGCCATCCTCGCTCAAGGCTATCGACCAGCCAAAGCGGTCTTTAGCGTCGGTGTTGGAAGCCTTAATATAGGCCTGCTGTGTCCAGCCTGACATTTCGTTGTAGCGAAACACATAGACTGCTCCGGCACCAACTGAGCCGGCACCTTCGAGTGAGTTGTCCCCCTCTCCTGGGTCGGTATTATTAACGCCGGTGGCGGCACTGGCTTCACCCATGGCACTCA
>JAOUPJ010000175.1 GCA_029879945.1 Gammaproteobacteria bacterium | reverse complement strand
CAGTGATTGTTTGTATAACACCCTGCGGGAGTCAGTTACAGGCTGGCACTCGCAGGGTTTTTAGCTACGCGCGATGGATCAGTGGCGCAAAGCGCACATCGGGTCAGTCTATGAACTACCTCCACCCATCCAGCTATCAAAACCGAAAGCAGGTGATCGAACCAACAACAATGGAGATCTGAATTGGAATTCGATAATAGTTTTCATTGGAATGGCCAAATTAAGTTTGGCGTTCTCGCATTCAGCCAATCAATCCATGAAACTACATTGAGATGAATTCAAGGAAGCCTACCGGCCAACACTGCTTTACTGCTGGCATAAACTGGCCAAAGTGGCCACATTATGCTTTCGTGCACAGCTTCCCATGTGATATGTGTAGCTAAATAGCTCTCCATCAGAAAAACAAAAGGGCTCAATGCAATTCCTTACAATGAGCCCTTTCATCAACATTTGAATAAACAACTATGCTCCGCCGCTAAATTCACCTTCGTCTATGATCCCGTTACAATTATTGTCAACACCGTCATCAATGATTTCACTTCTGTAAGGATGAATCAAATTATCGCCATCATTACAATCCCAGTTTCCTGAGGCCTTTTTGTAATTTCCCTCGGGCTTTATATACGAGTCTACATAGATATCCCTCGTGGCAAAGCCATCTCCGTCAGAATCCAGATACCAACGGATAACAGGAGTAATCCCGGATTGTCTTACCAGGCGAACCGGATTGGTAGTAGTGATACTGTCAGCGTGCATCATTCCGTTCAAAGATGCTTGCCCAGTTTCCACCAGCCCAACAGACCAGGCGTTATTTCCTCCCGAGGACTGGGGTGTATTGGTCCAGTAGCGCTTTTCGTTTGAAGTATTCGGAAAGACACTCGTTTCGAACATGCTTGCCTCCCCATCTTCACGTCGCATCAGACTGTTTAACTCCAACACATTTGGCACACGCCAGTCTGTTTTCTCGTAGTTTTCCCGACCTGCTGATCCGCTATTGACCTCCTGGGCACGCAACAGGGCATCTTGCCAGCTGAAGTTTGTTACATCACCCGTATTAACATCGCATGTCTTAGTGTCCACATTGTAGCGATAACCTTCCGTACACTTTTTCCACATGAGACCGGTATAGCTATCAATGACCGTCCCATCTTCTAGATCTGAAAGTCTTTCCGAAAACAGGGGCGCAACCGTGTCGCTTGAAACGAGTATGGCATGAACAGTACCCATATTGGCCGTTGTATTCTGCTCAATCAATCCATGGCCAAAATCAACAAACCATGAATAGGTAGCGGCGATAGATTCTCTATCGCCAGTCCAATAGCGTTTGTACGGGTTCGTATAGCCTTGTTCGTTCAAGCGGAAAGGTGGATAGGAATAAACAAACGTAGTTTTACCATCGGATTGAGCTCCGTAGTTGAGGATGGACAATAATTCGTTCGTAGTGGGTAAGCGCCAGTTTGTCTTTCCACATTTCGCGGCGGTGTTGACCGTGGTAATACGTTCAGCCAACCCGGTATTAGAAATCGTCATCTTTTCAGGCAGATATTCCCAAAGTAAGCCTGTGGCACGATCACGAATACACTGCTTTTGCTCTTCTACTGCTGTGACTTGCATTGTGGCATCCATCACATCAAAACGCTTAAACTCAAAATTGTTGCCACTTTCCTGCTCTTGAATTGCATCCAGACCCAGGTCACCATCCTGTTGAGGGTAGTTTTGAATACCACATGTGTACTGAATACCACTTCCGGCATTACAGTATTTCGCCCCCGTATCGGGCAGGACACTCACTAAGGTATGCAACGGTATTGATCTCGTCTCTAGCCCTGCATAATTCGCTACCAGCATCATATTGTATTTTTTGCCAGTGCTAAACGCGTTGCCATTGATGGTTGTAATAAGATCGCCAGGTTGATACCCCGCAATCAAATCCGCAGTGGCATCATTGAACGTATCGGGAGACACATCCCCTTGATCAGAGACATACAAATCATAGCTTACAGGTGAGAGTGATTCGCCTGGCGAACTCCAGCTTACAGATAAACCGTCTCTGTTGTTACCTACCTGAAGGTAAGGCATCTTCAAACGAATCTCTAAGGTAAAGCTTACCGAACTGCTTCCGTTGCCATTGTCCGCTGTAACGGTGATTGTATGGGTTCCGAGGTGGGCAATGCTTGGCGAAATTAATAACGCCGTCTCCGGGGCCCAGCTATAACTTACCATCTGTATCCAACCTGTTTCCGGATTGGGAAAATCCCCTCCCACGGTCCAGTTCCCTGGACCGGCAAAACCACCGGTGTTTTGGAATATAATTTCTTCAGATGGACCGTTATGAATCATTTCTAACTTATTATTCACGATCTGAGTCTGCATCGTTATGTTTGGCGCTGCGTCGGGAACAACTGCAATGCTTATCGATCGAATTTCTGAAGAACCCTTGGAGTTTGTTGCTACCAGGGTCAGATCGGAATACAAACCCGCATAGGAATTGTCGATGGAATTGGTAGAAATCACCCCGGTATCTGGATCTATTATCACCCAGTAAGGCAAATTCTCCCCATAAAAGTCCCACGTTACAATTTCTCCACTCACCAAGGTGGGTTTATAGGTAAATTGCTTTTGCTCGGAAGTCACGTCAAATCGGATTTCCGTGTCACTGCTTATCATGGGAAGCGTATTTTCAACAATTACCGTGTACTCGGCCTCGGCTTGCGAGTAGACGGCATCCGCGTCTTTTATCGCCTTAATAATGGCGGTGCCATTTGCAATGGGGGTCACTGCACCCGTAAGCAAGTCCACTGTCGCGAATTCTGGTTTATCGCTGTAATACCTAATTTGCCCGGTCC
Source organism: Gammaproteobacteria bacterium (assembly GCA_029879945.1). GTDB lineage: Bacteria > Pseudomonadota > Gammaproteobacteria > S012-40 > S012-40 > JAOUPJ01. Next base: position 4,718 of record JAOUPJ010000175.1, on the reverse strand, counting down.
CCAGACCACCCGTTGCAGGATTGGTAAAAGAAGGCGAACCCGCAGAACGACTAATAGGCCCGGCGTTTTCAAAACTGATAGTTTGCGAGCCAGTCGAACCGACAGCCACTTCAATATCAAACGCGACTCTATCCTCACCGACAGGATAAGGTGAATTGTTGAGGTTGTTCTTCGCAATTATCTCAATATTTGTGTAGATCCCCACATCAGTGGCGGCTGGTGTTCCAATCACTTTTCCTGTAGTTGGCTCGATGCTCATCCAGTTGGGGTTTCCTGCGAGAGACCACTCCTGTACAGCACCCCCAGTGTTGACAGCAGTAAAATCGAGACTGGCACCAATACTTAATACAGGAGCCGGAGATCCTGACAATTTGGGAGGATTCAGCACTTGAGAAGAAACAGAGAGGGTAACAGGAGCACAATTTTTATCTCTAACCAACACTTCAGTGTCATGGGAAACAAATGCCTGTTGAACCCCATTTATAGTTGTAGCCAAAGGGGTACCGGAAAATTGCCCACTTCCAACATTTAAACTCATACCAAGTGGAAGGGCTGAACCTCCCGCAATTCTGTAACTGTATGGACCTTGCCCCCCCGAAACGCCTATCAGACCTGAATGGCTGGCTGGTGTACCTACTGTAAGTAGGGGGAGAACAATTGTTGGCGTGCTTGTTTCAAGTGCTGCGTACACCCTGATATCGAAAGTTACCGCTGCAGCACGGCCCAGCGCATCAAGAGCCGTGACAGTAATAAGCCCGCTCGCTCCGACCGACTCGACAGCAGGTGTCCCATAAATATATCCATTATTCTCATCCAGACTTAAACCTGCCGGTAATGCGCCAGCGGTGACCCGATATCGGATGGGGTACACATGCCCCGAAGGAACAATTCGCGAAGGCACGCCGCAGGAAGAAAAAAGGCCGCCTGCTGTTGCTGTATCGGCAATATTTTCTTGAATAGTAAAATTTGAACTGGTGGAGGCTGAGAGAAAAACATCTTTGCTTACTCCCGCCACTGTTTCAACGCATTTATAATCGGACAAATAAACGAGGACTTTGTCCTGACCATTTACCCCGCTCACTGCTGCACGAAAGCAGAGCGTACGACCTGCCGGAACCGGCATAGGCGCACTAAAATCACCCAGCGGCACCGACGTGTATGATGTGCGGAATCCATTTGTGTCACCGTAGATACGCGCCTGTACATTTCTCAGTCCGAAAGTGCTTGTTGCCGTCACTTTAAAGCGGACGTTGGTTCCGACAGGTGCCACATCCACATTCCACCAGGAAAAGTGACTGACCTCGCCTCTCAGTGCAAAACCCGTTTTTGAGGACTCGCTCGCTACGACTGTTCCAGTCCCCTCCTGATGCCATATTCCTGTTTCTTCGTTGAGGTACCACAATGGAATCTCATCACCGATTTCGACTTTAGTACCATCGGGATGGGCGTCTATAAAGATTGGAAGTTCAATGGTCGCCTTTTTCCCCGGGGCTAATTGAAGCTCCTCGCCGTTCTGCGAAAATTTAAATTCGGTTGTTCCATACGTTACGATGACGGGCTCTTCTTCACCCGCATCGTTAATGGCGCTGAATGTTCCCGGAAAGGCATCCAGGCCCACTGGGGTTGAAACATCCACGGGTGTCATGGATAGGTCTATTTCACCTGATACCGGCTCACCACTTTCAGTGACGAACTCTCCACCCAATAACTCGACTGTTGCGCCGTAGCCGCCCTGAATCCTTACTGACTCGTCTGTCTCAAAAGACTGCACCGGCTCTCTTGCTATCATCGTAATTTGGATTGAATCGCTGGCGTCTTTGGGGCCCGTTTTGTATCGATAGACCTGATTGGCAAAGCCTTCTTTTTCGAAACGGATTGAGACCTCGGTGTCAGGAGCCAAGTTTTCTAGCGAAAGCGCCCCTGTCGTGTCTGTCGAGCCAAGATGTTTGCCGTTGGCATAGGCAAGTACGCCGGTAACGCTCTCCCCCTTGCTCGATACGATTTGAATATGAAGCGACGTCGTACCTGTTTTTGTATCCGTTTCCGCCTCATTGCCGCTACCGCAGGCATACAGCAAAGGCACAATCGTAAACATTAACATTGCACGATAAAAAATTTGTTTTATACGCCGATTAATCATATCCAACCCTCAAGAGCATGTAATTTTTCTTGCTTGCTTTATACACAATTAGTTGGAAAAATCATACTATATAAAGCTCGATATTTATTTTCTAAGTTACTATTTCATAAGTAAGTCTTAAGCTTTCTTGCACAACTTGTCCTTACTTTGCGAAAAACTATTTTAACGAGATTGCACGCTGCTAAGAATTGACAACTCCCCGTATTCTCACCCTCAATAAAGCGATAAACCAAAGGAACAATCTCAGCCTCGTAGTTTTCAAACAGGGTTCGAAAGTGTTGTGTGGATGTTTAGAACAGGTCCCACAGAATTAGAATGACGCCAATCAACTAAGCGCCCACTAAAGCAGACTAATTTTGTAGAATTTGTCCACAATTCCTATAATTTTGAATTGATTTGGTTGCCCGGCTTGTGTATGTTCAATGCGATATAAGGAGATTCGATGTTAACTGGCCAAGCAATAACACAACAAGACTCAATCCAGGTCCTTATTATTGAAGACCATGAAGTCGTTCGTAGCGGCCTAAGGTCTGCATTACGTGCTTGGCGCCCTGATGTACAAATCGTTGAGTCCGACACCCGCGAAAAGACCCTCACACTAATCAGAGAAGGCATTAGGCCTGATTTGGTGATACTTGATTTGATGTTGCCCAGAGTGAGTGGTTTTGATTTGCTAAACGATCTCACAAAAAATTTACCTCAAACCCCTGTTACTGTGTTTACGGTAGAGGAGGGATTGTCGATGGTCTATGGGGCGATGTCACGAGGGGCCAGAGGATATATATTGAAGTCCATGCCTAGCGAACAGTTACTGAGTGCGCTAGAAACTGTTCTCTCGGGCGAAATTTTCGTTCCCGCAAATGTTAAAGGGATTGGGCTTTCGGCTGACAAGAAAAAGGCTGTCATCAATCAGTCAGATATTCAAACTGAGCCTCAATTAGACGGCCTCAATGTGCGCCAAATTGAAATTCTCTCACTAATCGCTCGCGGCAAATCAAACAAGGAAATATCCTCCACCTTGAATCTATCTCCCGCCACAGTGAGATCCTATTTAACAATCATTTTCAGACACCTGAACGCAAAAAATCGAACTGAAGCATCGGCGATTGCACAAAAACTCGGGCTAATCCGGCAATAAATTTTCCATTCCTATTTTGGCTTCTTCAGCGCTTTGGATATTTCCTTTTGTAGAGTCTGTGGCTCTACGGGTTTAAAGAGAACTTTGAGTTTAAGCCGTGAAAAGTCGTGAATCTTGGATACCGCCGTATCGCCTGTCATAATCAACGCTGGAACATCTCGCCCTACCTTGGCCTGAATGCGCTTAGTCACTTCCACCCCATTTTCACCAGACAAGCGATAATCCACGAGGAGCAGATCCACTTTTTCAAGCGTCGACTGCATATCGTCAAGGGCCTCCGTTCCACTGCTATACTTAAAAATAGTTGCGCCCCATCCTTGTAGCAAGTAGCTTAGCGCGAACAAAACCATTTCGTTATCATCGATTATGGCAATACACGTCCCCCTCAGATCAGGAGGCAAGCCAGGCAAGTCGGTACCCGTTTTCTCTACCTTGCCATCCACTGAGGGAATATCGACGTAAAAAACCGAACCATGCCCTAAACGCGATTTGAACCCCATTTTCAGGCCGAGCAAGGTTGACAATCTCTGCACAATTGCCAGCCCTAAACCCATCCCAGTTCGATAATCATTACTCGATTCTGCGGCACGCTCATATTCGTTAAAAATAGTGTCGTGATACTGCTCAGGAATACCTTGCCCCGAATCACGAACTTCAATTCTCACTCCATCCTTTCTAAAACGAGCGGCCAGCAAGACGGTGCCCCGATCTGTATAATGAATGGAATTGGTGAGTAGATTCCGAATAATTCTCTCCAAAAAAGATCTATCAGTCAAAACACTCACAGACCTGGATCTTAAGGCCAGTATTATTCCTCGTTCCCTGGCTGAATTTTCATGTTCCAGATAGAGCTGATCCAACATAGGCTGAATGTCAAAGCGGGTTGGTTCCGGAACCATTGCCCCCGCATCAAGCCTAGATATATCTAATAAGCTATTTAGCAAGTTGCGCATCCCCGTCATGGAAGACGACATGGTATCTAAAATCTGCAACCCTTCCTCATTGTTTACCAGACGCCTGAGCGATGAGGCCAACAAACCATAGGCGTGTAGAGGCTGCCGCAAGTCATGACTGGCAGCAGCAAAAAACTGTGTCTGCGATTGCTTCGCCTTCTCCGCCACTTCTTTTTGTTCTTTTAATTCAAATCGCAGATAGAGCGCCTCAACAAACGCGCTATAGAGATGTCGATTAAACCACAACAATACCAATAAATAGAACGCGGTACATATTGCAACAAGAGGATATTGCGGCTCAGAACCAATTGCGAACTTTATAACGAATGGCAACAGAATGGGAAAAACCTGGGCGTAAAATGTGGGACGATATGAGACATAGGTAATAGACCCTATAGATGCCGCCCCAACGATATACGCAAGCAAGGATATTTCATGAAAGGTCGAACCCGGCGAATTGAGAAAAAATGCGGTTCCTCCCCAGATC
>JAOUPJ010000174.1 GCA_029879945.1 Gammaproteobacteria bacterium | reverse complement strand
AAATACTCTAAAATACGCCCTGATTCAGATCGGGGCGTTTTTTTTCGCGGCCACAAAGTGAATGACTACGATGACAATTGAATGGCCTTTCGATGTTTCGCTATCCCCTTCGCTGTTTCTCCCCGTTCAAAAAGGACTGGAAACACTAACTCAGTCCAGCGGTAAAAAATGGCCTACTCTGGATATCTATAACCAGCACCCCCAGACCAAAATAGAAAATCACAAGGGAAAGGAAATTATTTTTGTTTCTCAATCAGATTCCTTTGACACCTTCGAACAACAATACGAACCCCGCATCTATCTCAGCGGTGAAGTACAAACGCGCCTCGAGAACTGGCATGACCTATTTCAGGTGTTGGTATGGAATATCTTTCCTAAAACAAAGGCCAAACTGAATGCCTTGCACTATCAACAAAGTATCGAACGTAAAGAAACGCAAGCCAATAATCGTGACCCTTTGGAAAACGCCATTACCCTGTTTGATGAATGCGGCGCTGTGTTGCTGAGCGACAGAATAGAATTATTGGACCTGGTGCGCAATTTTCAATGGAAAGAACTCTTCTGGAACAGACGGCAAGAACTCACCGAACATTTTCGTTGTTATGTCTTTGGGCATGCCATGTATGAAAAGGCACTCACGCCTTATGTGGGCATGACCAGTCATTGTGTGTTGATGGAGACGAGTTCCGAAATCCTGTCCCTGTCTTTGTCTGAACAACTCACACAGATCGACACAAGGCTAAGCAATGAATATTGGGACACACAAATCCAGTCCCCTCGTGATCTACAACCCTTTCCCTTATTGGGTATGCCAGAGTGGTTTGCGGGTAATGAAGAAGAAAGTTTTTATGACAATAAAGACTATTTCCGATCAGGTCGCCGGTCTAGGCAGAAATGACTTGCACGTGCACCGTACGATCGCGGGGGCCGTCCAATTCCACGAGCATAATGGACTGATAAGTGCCCAGTGCCAGCTTGCCATCGAGCACGGGAATCGTCTCGCTATTTCCCAGCATCATGGCACTCAGATGAGAATGGGCATTTTCCGGTTCATCGGGCGGACAATCCCTCAGATGAAGATCGTTGTGTTTATAGGGATGCGTGGCGGGTGCAATCTTTTCCAGAAACTCACTGATGTCGTCCAACAGCCTTTCTTCATTTTCGTTCACGGTGAGTGCCGTGGTGGTATGGCGTGAGAACACATTAACAAAACCATCCCGAATCTGATCCCTATCCAGAATTGCGTTGATTTGCCGATTCAAATCGATGCACTGAATGCCAGTTTCAGTTTTTAATTCCAGTATTTCATTGATGACTCGCACCCGCTCCCCCTACTACCTGTTTCCCCAATAAATACAAGGTCGCCAGCATTAACACCAGGGCTAGTATCCAGGCAGCATAATACGGCACACCCAGGGCAATAGGCAAATAGGCGCAGCATACGGCCAGAAAACCGGTAAACAGGGCGTATGGCAGTTGTGTTTTGACGTGATCCAGGTGGTCGCAAGAACTGGCAATAGAACTCATAATTGTGGTGTCGGAAACGGGTGAACAGTGATCTCCGAAAATTGCCCCATCCAACACCGCCGCGATACTGAGAATCATAATGAGGCCATATTGGCCTTGATCCAGTGAATAGGCCAAGGGCAAGGCTATGGGAATCAGCAAAGACATGGTGCCCCAACTGGTACCGGTTCCAAAGGAGACAAGTGCCGCGGTAATAAAGACTAGCGCGGGAAACCACGCAACGGAAAGCACGTCTCCCACAGTATGGACCAGATAGGCCCCCAGTTTCAGATCACTAAAGCCGTTTTTTAAGGCCCAGGCCAGAAACAAAATAGAGATGGGGAGTAGACTGCTTTTGAGACCGGTGCGCATGGCCTGCATGAGCGTGTCCGTTTTTGCGCCGGCGCTTTTCGCAAAATAAAGAGCCGTGAGTAAAGAAGAACTGGTGGCAATTAAGAGCACTGTTGAGTTATCGGATTTCCCCAAAACCTGTCGCCAACTGACCAATTCCAGAAAAGCAGTGACGGACTGTTTCATCAGCGCCAGTCCCCCTCCTGATATCCACAAGCCACAAACGAAAAATCCGATCAAAACAATAAAGGGGACGAGTGCCGTGCGTATCCGGGCTTGCACATCTGCTTCGGAATGGATTGATTCAAACTCATTTGACGTAATAGCACCGGACTGAGGATCAACCAATTCGCCTGTTGTGGCTGCACGAAACTGGGCACTATACATAAAACCAAAATCGCGCTGCGTTAGAATGTTTAAAAAAACAAACAGCAATAAAAATAGGCAATAGAACCGATAGACCACCGCATCGAAAAAGAGATTGTAGCCACTCAGGCCCAGTTGCAAATCGTCAGACACCTGTTGAAACAGGGCCACTTCAAAGGCAATCCAGGTACTCACTACCGCAAGCCCTGCTATGGGCGCGCTGGTAGCGTCCACCAGAAAGGCCAGTTTCTCTCGACTCACCCGGTGTCGGTCCGTAAGAGGCCGCATGGCCGAGCCCACTATCATGGTATTGGCGTAATCATCGATGAAAATAATGATGCCCAAAACGGCAGTAACCAGTTGCGAAGATTTGGCGTCTTTGGCAAAGCGTTCCAGATACAGAGCAATACCGCGCAGCCCACCGCCCACAATGGCCACGGAGATCATCATCAGGATTAGCACCACAAAGGCGGCGACCTTGATACTCCACCAGTCGAACACCACCCCCGCCACCGCCTTAAAGGGGTAGTAAAGCGCAATGGCAAAACCGCCCTCATGAGTCGGCACAAAAGGAAGGATCAGTCCCGTAAGCACTATGCCGGAGATCAAGCTAAGAAGAAGACGATGCGTAACGATCGCCATCACAATAGTCACCACGGCGGGAACCACGCTGAACCAGTCCCCTGCCTCATTGAAAGACTTGTTCGGGGTATAGAGGGCGGCAAGCACGATCAATAGGCCAGCGATCACCAGCGCGGCGATAGATGTTTTGGATGATAAGTGTGACGCTGATTGCTTCATTTTCCGGCTTTCGTGCCCCCTCAATAACGATCTAGCAAGCGGTATTCCTGCCAGTTCCGTATAAAATCATATTTATCTATTAACAATCAATATCTTAACAATTAAATTCCTGCCCCTCAGCTGTCGATAGCCTATATAAGGAGACACTTTCCGCGGCATGATAATCGCTATAGAATGTGTCTAATTGTTTTTCGTGTTTTAGCGGGCTTTTGGAGAAGTGGATTGATAGCAATACGAGGTCTGAGTCGTAACGTAGTTGCTGGACTGATAAGTCTTGCCCTCACTGGTACTGCCATTGGTGACGAGCCACCAAACAGCGAACTGGCCACTGCCACTACCCAACCCGCCTATGTCCAGGCCTCGGAACTCGTCAAGCACCTTAACCCAGACAAGCTTTTTCTACGCTCCAGCAATGCCATTATCTACGATGCCAGAGACGGGCAGATCCTTTATGGTCGTGAGGAAAACAAACGCACGCCCATTGCCTCGCTTACCAAGTTGATGACCGCCATGGTGATACTGGATGCCAAGCTACCGCTGGATGAAGTGCTTCAAATCAAACGGGCCGACCGAGACCGTCTACGAGGCTCTCGCTCCAGATTGCCTTACGGCACAAAGTTGACTCGAAAAGACGCCCTGCTCATCGCCCTGGCTGCTAGCGAGAATCGCGCGGCAGCAGCCCTGGCCAGAACCTACCCCGGTGGAAAAAAGGCCTTCGTGGAGGCCATGAATGCCAAGGCCAAAGAACTGGGCATGGACAGGTCCCATTTTGTGGACTCCACCGGTCTACACGACAAGAACGTCTCCACCGCCAAAGATTTGGTTAAGATGGTCGAGGCCGCGCACAGCTATGCCTTGATCCGCGAAATGAGTACCACCGGCCGTAACAGCATTACCGATCTGCGGCGCGGACGTGAAATGGAATTTCTCAACACCAATCGACTGGTGCGTCGTAAGCAGTGGGATGTGGAACTGAGCAAAACTGGTTATATTGCTGCTTCTGGGCATTGCCTGGTCATGCAGGCCACCATTGCTGACAGGCCTTTGGTGATCGTGTTACTCAACTCCTGGGGCAAACTCTCCAAGTTCGGTGACGCCAACCGCATCAAGCGCTGGCTGATCCGCACCGAAGACAAGGTTCAACGGCTGCACGATCAATTCGCTAGCTCATAAATTGAACCAAATCTAACAATTCTTTATTTCCATTCTCAATTTTTCACTGCATTTTCACACCTCAATGCGATAAATACATTGCACGGGACGACCCGGCTACAGAATTCTTACTATAAATCTTGGCGCAAATTCAGAGATTTTGTGCTTAGGCAAGGCGGAAGCCTTTCGAGCAACGCAGTTTACACATAGGTAAATGAGCATTTGAGAAAGGCGACAACAAAGCATAAGCGAAAAAGATCGAATTTGCTTCAGAAAAAATGCATTGAGGTGGATCATGAACGAGGTAAATCTCCTAACCCTATGGTCAGAAAGCCCAGCCATATCGCTGGTCGTCTGGACCATAATCACGATGTGCGTCTTGTACATCGCCCGAGCGCCCGCGCACCAACTCATTCGAGCCTCAACTCGATCTTTCCGAGCTGGTGCCAGATTATTCGCGCGTTCCATTAACCAAACCATATCACGATTAAATAATCGCAACAAAGAAGTCATCCTGTCTTTGGGTGAAGACATGATTGAGCGTAAATTGGAGCGTGAGTTTCATCGTGTCAATGCCGTGGTCGCAAAAGACCTGGGCGGTTACCCTGCCCTGCATCGTCGCATCAACGACACGGTAAAAAAGATTGAAGACGATTATCAAAATGCAACGGAAACGCCACCCTCACCGCCTGCTTGGTTGGACGCGGTCGAGTCAGTGGCCAAGATTCCACGCAATGGCGATGGTCGTGTTGCCAAGATCCTGGACGACATCCAAGGCACCATCGAAGGCGCGCATCGCGATACTATTGATACCTATCGCAAGAGCAGTCTTAAGCGACACCAATTGCTAAAACAAATGGTCCCTAACTGGCGCAAGGTCAGCCAACGCATGGAAGAAGTAAAAAGCAATATGGTGGACCTGGAGAGTCGCGCAAAATTCATCGACAATCACATGGGTACCTATGAAAAAATTCGTAAGAGCGATGACGGTGTGGCTCGCACACTCACCTCATCGTCTCTTACGCAATTTTTTGTTGCCGGGCTCGTGTTGTTGATCGCCATTTTCGGCGGTATCGTCAACTTCCAATTGATCGCCCTGCCCATGTCTGAAATGGTGGGTGGAACCAGTGAAATTGGTGGCGTACGTACTGCGGACATCGCGGCACTGGTCATTATCATGGTGGAAATCGCCATGGGTCTGTTCCTGCTGGAATCCCTGCGCATAACACGTCTGTTTCCAGTAATAGGAACCATGGATGACACCATGCGTAAGCGCATGATCATCATCACGCTTACCATATTGACCACATTGGCTGCCGTAGAGGCCTCGTTGGCTTACATGCGAGACCTGTTGGCTCTGGATCGTGAAGCCCTTTCACAATCCCTGGCTGGTATCGCTGCCGTTCAAACTGAGTTCCGCTGGATACCTTCTGTTGGTCAGATGATCATGGGATTCCTATTGCCCTTTGCCTTGGCCTTCGTTGCCATTCCGTTGGAATCTTTTATCCATGCAAGCCGCACAATCATCGGCTTGGCCGCTATCGGTCTCCTACGAAGCTTGAGTTTCACCATTCGCTTCCTAGGCAACCTGGGCTACAACATCGGATCTGTATTGATCACCCTGTATGACATCGTGGTCTTCATACCTTTACGAATCGAAGGCGCGATGAAGGGTTATCAACACGCACCTAGAAAACCAAAGGCAGAAAAACCCGTTAAACAATTAAGCAAGAAAGAAGACAAGCTGCTCGGCAACGAATCTCTTATTGCCACCAAAGCAGAAGCAACTGATGGAGCCGTATCATGAAAAAACTACTTATTACATTGATCCTGGTGGTCGTCTCAGTCAGCCTGATGGCCTGTTCCGAGAACAAACCACGAACCAAGGCTGTGTTTATGTTACTGGATACTTCTGGTACCTACACCCAGGAACTACAAAAGGCACAGAAAATCGTTAACTATCTACTGGGCAATCTGGATAGCGGAGACTCGCTGGCAGTCGCACGTATTGATAGCGGAAGTTTCAGTGAAAAAGATATTGTCACCAAGGTAACTTTCGATCCAAAGCCTAGCGTGACCAATGAGCAAAAGCGTCGCTTTAAAAGACGTATGGACGACTTCATCTCAACAGTGAAAAGCAGCCCATACACCGACATCAGCGGCGGCGTACTGCAGGCCTCTGAGTATTTAAACGAAACAGGCGCTGGTCACCGATACATCCTGATCTTCTCTGATCTGGAAGAGGAACTGATTAAAGGACATATCCGTAACTTTGATATTCCTTTGGTTGACACCACAGTGGTGGCTCTGAATGTTACAAAACTAAGAAGCGATAATGTGGACCCACGCGACTACCTAAACAGACTGGATGCGTGGGCAGCCCGCGTCAGTAAGGGTGGCGGTACCTGGAAGGTCGTAAACGATCTGGAAAGGTTAGACAAGCTACTCACTACTGGCTAAACGGTGGGACCACCTCCTGCCTCGAGGTATAGTGAGGCAACTTAGAGATCAGAACGCACTGCGTTCTGGTCTCTTTTTTTGTCGGCCTAGTAAAAAATACCCAATCGAATCGTTTATGCGTTATTCAGACCCACAGTATTTACAAAAAGGACGATACGACTCGTTCTAATATTCCTGTTTTGTTATTGACTAGTAAGACCCTATGCCTCGTGCGTCCGCCCATGATACTGTTTCATTAGTTGCCAAAAAGGGCTAGAATAAACGGTTATTTAATCTGTTTAGTGTATCATTCCTTCAATTATGGAAAGACCGATTCACTCGGAAATAACGATTACGTTCGAGAGGGGAACCACAAAGATGCTTTCATCACTTAGAATTCTATTGGCGATTTTTCTACTAAGTCTCCTAACTGCCTGTTTTCATACCAGTAGTGATAGTGAAAATGCACCCGGCGTACCCACACACATCAGCGGCCTTGCGAGCAAGGGGTTGATACTGCACGGTGTGATTAAGGCCTTTGCAACTAAGGATGGCAATATTGTTCGTTCCCCCCCTATCGCAGAGGCAACAACAGACGAAAAGGGACACTACTCGCTGAATATCCAGGGTTACAACGGCCCCCTACTCATTCAAGTCTCACCCGCCCCTGATGGCAGCACTAGAATGCTGTGTGATGCACAAGCTGGCTGCACGGACTGGGGTAGCCCCGTCAATTTTGGTGAAACAATGAGTTTAAACTTTACCATGGAAGCCGTTATACCCAATGTTAATGAGGGTCAAACTGTTCGGGCAAGCATAACACCGCTTTCAACCATGGCCGCTGCCTACACACGTAAACTTGGTGTTACGTCGGCATCAGCAACGCTGGGCATACAAAAGGTCGAAGCGCTTTTTGAACTGCAAGACCTGCTGGGAACCTTGCCCACGGACCTTA
>JAOUPJ010000016.1 GCA_029879945.1 Gammaproteobacteria bacterium | reverse complement strand
GCACCTGAAATTCTGGTCAAGCGCGTTATCGATCACTTGGTGGATAATTATGGCGGTGTGGTGGAAGAGCAGCATGGGCGTGAGGAAAATATTGTGTTTCCCCTCCCCAAATCCCTCAAAGAGCTTGCAGCGACCTGAACGTCCAACCACCATTTGATCCCCGTTTCTAGCTATCCGGGGTCTGGGCGTTAGCAATGTGTAACTTGTTGTTATTATTGTTAAATCTTATTTTTTTTCTTCTTTTTCATCAGTGGGCAAACTAGAGCCCTGTCTTTTCCTACAAGCGATTAAGTTTTCATGCGGGCTTGCCGATACTCGGTTGAGTAAAGCGCGTTTTAGCGCCTTGCTTTGGGTGATCGCTTGAGTTTCAGATCCGGACTCAATAGGAGTCGACTTGAATAGAGTTATAAAAACAGGGAGTTAGTGTGAGCGACGACAGCAAAGTGGTTATTACCTGCGAACCCTATATGGATATTAGTGACGCAGTCAATATTCACAAAGAGCTACAAAACGCACTGGATAGTGGGCAGGAAGTGGAAATCAAAGCGAGTGAAGTAGAGCGTATTGACACCTCTGTGTTACAGCTGTTCTACGGGTTTATTAAGGAAGCTCAGACTCGTGGGATTGCCATTAAATGGAAAGAGGTTTCTGAGCCGGTAAAAACCTCGGCGACTAACTTAGGGATTACCAAGCATTTAGGTATCCCTTAGTGGTAGCAGTGTAAACCTTTGAAAGACTAAAGCCGAATAGAAGTGAGGAGGCTTACAACTATGGCGAAAATATTGGCGGTGGATGATTCAGCTTCAATGCGCCAAATGGTCAGTTTTACTCTCAAGGGAGCGGGCCACGAAGTAATTGAGGCAACTGACGGAGTGGAGGCCTTAGCTGCAGCCAAGTCGAATCAGGTTGATCTTGTCTTGACTGATGTGAACATGCCGAATATGGATGGAATCACATTAATCAAGGAGCTGCGGGCTCTTCCCGAGTACAAGTTTACTCCGATTCTGACTCTAACTACCGAATCAGGATCAGATAAAAAGACCGAAGGCAAAAGTGCCGGAGCGACAGGTTGGATTGTTAAACCATTTAGCCCGGAACAACTGTTGGGGACGATCTCAAAAATTCTAGGTTAAATTAACAAAACCAGGAAAGTTTTATGACAGTGGATATGTCGCAGTTCTATCAAACCTTTTTTGAAGAAAGCTTTGAAGGACTGGATCGAATGGAAGCAGAGCTGCTGAACCTTGATGTAGGTACAGCAGACTCAGAGACGATAAATACCATATTTAGGGCTGCTCATTCCATAAAGGGTGGTGCGGGTACTTTTGGTTTTGACGCGCTAGCGAGCTTCACTCATATCCTGGAAACTCTCCTAGATGAAATGAGATCTGGTGATCGTGAGGTCACGCAAGAAAGCGTTGATGTGCTCCTACAATCTGTCGACGTTCTGCGAGATATGCTCAGTGGAGCCCAAGACGGTACAGCAGTTAATCAGGAGACGGTAAATCAGGTCAGATCCGCCCTTGAGGCAATTCTCAATAACGAAAGTGCGCCTGCCTCAGCGCCTCCAGCAACAATCGTCAGCGAAGCGATAAGCACAGAGCCTGTCAACGAAACCGGATTAGATGTAGAAACACTGGAAATGAGCTTCCAAGCCTTGGCTCCCCGCGGCGCAGAGCTCGTTAAGCGTTTCTATAATACTCTTTTTACCAACTATCCTGAAGTAAAGCCTCTTTTTTCAAAGACTACCCAGGCCGAGCAAGAGAAAAAATTGTTAGCGGCCCTACAACTGGTAGTAAGTAGTCTGCGCGCACCGGGTTCGCTGGTGGCCAATTTATCCGCACTTGGAGCCAAGCACCAAAATTATGGAGCGCAGCCCGCTCATTATGAAGCGGTGGGCGGTGTACTCTTGCAGGTGCTTGCCGAAATGACCGGTGACAATTGGACCGAAAAAGTAGCCACCGCTTGGAAAAATGCGATTACCACAGTCGCCAGAACGATGCTGGGCTCATATTCTTCTGTGGCGTGCGACAAAGTGATCGGCTGGAAAATTTCATTTGCGCCCAATGAACATTTACTTCGAACTGGCAATGATCCGGTTCGAATTCTTAGAGAATTGAGTACTCTTGGTGATGTAGAGATCGAGGTCAACGATGAACGTATGCCATTGTTCCAGGATCTTGACCCTGAAGTCTGCTATTTCAGCTGGAATATTACACTCAAGGCGGAAGTAGAGGAATCTGCTGTACGCGAGGTCTTCGAATGGGTGGAAGATGAGTGTGATCTTTCTCTAGTAGCGATTACCGAGCCTGGTGTGAGCAGCGGTCCCGTAAATACAGAAATCAACATCGCAGCCCCTGCTGCAGTGGCCGCGAAGTCCAGTGCCCCTGCTGCCCCGGCTCCGAGTGCGGCACCAGCTCTTGCTCCAGCGCCAACTCCAGCTCCTGTCACGCAGCCTGCTAAGGCACAGGTCGCTAAGCAAGCACCACAGGAGATGTCTACGAAAAAGGTGGGAGGTGAGCAGGGGTCTATACGAGTCAGTACAGACAAGATAGATGCCTTAATTAACATGGTAGGCGAATTGGTTATTACCCAGGCAATGCTGGGCCAGTTAGGCGAAGATGTGGATATGTCTCGCTTGGATAAACTGCGGGATGGTCTCTCTCAACTTGAACGCAACACCCGAGAACTCCAAGAAAGCGTGATGAGAATTCGTATGCTGCCCATCAGCTTCGCTTTTCAACGCTTCCCGCGCATGGTTCGTGATCTTGCTCAGAAACTTCAAAAGAATGTTGAACTAAAACTTTCTGGGGAGCAAACGGAACTGGATAAGACTGTAATGGAGAAAATTGGTGATCCATTGGTGCATCTGGTTCGTAACTCAATCGATCATGGCATCGAACTGCCCGCTCAACGTATCGCTGCCGGAAAATCTGCGGTGGGTACTGTGCACCTTGATGCGTATCACCAAGGTGGAAATATCGTTATAGAAATTAGTGACGATGGCGCTGGGCTCAATAGAGAACGAATAATTAAGAAGGCTGTGGAAAACGGGATCATAGGCAGTGATGAGACTTTGTCTGACGAAAAGATTTTTGATCTGATTTTTGAGCCAGGATTTTCCACCGCCCAAGTAGTAAGCGATGTATCTGGTCGCGGAGTGGGTATGGATGTTGTAAAAAAGAATATCCGTGCCCTTAACGGTACCATTGAAATTAAGTCTGTTGAGGGCCAGGGAAGTACGATTACTATTAGATTGCCACTCACACTCGCAATACTCGATGGACAATTAGTTCGTGTTGGCAACGACACTTACATCATCCCCTTGGTCTCAATAGTGGAGTCGCTACAGGCCTATCCAGATAAGATCAACGCCATCGCGGGCCAGGCTGAGCTTTATAAGCTACGAGAAGACTATATACCCATAACCCGACTATATGAACTATTCAATCTGATGCCAGACAACACTGATTTAACGAAAGGGTTGTTGGTGGTTGTGGAAGGCGAAGGTGAGCGGGTTGCGTTGTTTGTTGACGACTTACTTGGGCAACAGCAAGTTGTAATAAAAAGCCTGGAAACCAATTTTCGACGTGTAGATGGCGTTTCAGGTGCAACGATACTGGGAGACGGAACGGTTGCATTAATATTGGATGTGACTGGAGTAATTAAGCTATCACGACGTGCGGGAACTCCCCGACGAACGCGCAAACAGAATCAATCGACTGGAAATGCTGGTGACTCAGCAGGAAAGAATGGAAATAGCAATAAGAGTGAAATTCAATCCGGCAAGCCAGACCAAAAACGCGATAAGGCCGCTTAGAGGTATAGCTAGAAATGGACGCGAACGATCACATTACTGATGAAGCACTGGCCATTACTACAGATAGTGGCGGTGAAGATACAAGAGAGTTCCTTACATTCATGATGGCTGGCGAGGAGTATGGTCTGGATATACTAAGAGTACAGGAAATTCGCGGATGGGACATTGTTACTCCCATCCCTAATACTCCTTCGTATATACGTGGAGTCATTAACTTGCGAGGTTCTATCGTTCCCATTGTAGATTTGCGAGCTCGCTTTTTACTGGATGGGATCGAGTACGACAACACAACGGTTGTTATCGTGCTTAAAGTAGAAAGCGAAAATGGTGAAAGAATCATGGGTATTGTTGTAGACGCTGTGTCTGATGTGTACAACGTGAATATTTCTGATGTGAAGCCACCACCTGATTTTGGTGGCGTAGTGAGTATCGAATATGTAGATGGCTTGGTTACGGTGAAAGAATCCATGGTGATAATCTTGGATATAGACAAGATGCTTACTACTGAAGAGTTAACCGGGCCAGCGACGGCAGTAGCCGCATAGGAGTAATCGATGAGAAGGATCTCGGTGGTCAATCAAAAAGGCGGCGTGGGTAAAACTACGAGTGCTTTGAACATCGCCCACGCCTTTGCGCTTTCAGGCAAGCGCGTGATGTTGATTGATGCTGATCCCCAAGGTCATCTCAGTGCTTCCTTTGGGTTAAAAGAGTTGGGATTGAAGGGCACGGATGAAGTGCTTATGAAAGAGGGTTCGCTTGAGGCCCTGAAGCTGGAAATACGAGACAATCTTTTTTTACTCGCTGCAGGTGACAAATTGGGGGAGCTGGAGTTCTTGTCGCAGGGTGGGGCCTCACGCGGATATCGTCTCCAAAGAGCGATTGATGCCGTGGAGGGAGAATACGATTACGTCATCATAGATTGTCCACCTTCTGCCGGAATGATTGGTATGAATTGCATATTGGCTGCCGAAGAGCTACTAATTCCCGTCTCAAGTGATTTCTTGTCTTTACATGGTTTGTCTCGCTTGATGGGAATTATTGACTATATCGAGAATGCACTAAGCATTGAGACTAAAAAGTGGATCACGATTACTCGATTTCAGGAACGTCGGCTTTTGGCCAGGGAAGTTCGAAAAAAGCTGATAGAAAACTATCCCGATACTGTTCTGAAGACGCCTATTCGTGAAACTGTAGTTATTGCAGAAAGTCCAGGACATGGTCAAAGTATTTTTGACTATCGTCCCCGCAGCAAAGGGGCGGAGGATTATAGAAGCCTGGCACACGATATCGAATGCAGAAACGTTTTTGGCTCGCTCAGAGAAGTGGAGGTCGCTTAGCGACTTAAACTAGGCGGGATCGATCAATTTATGATGGAGAATTTGTGGTAAATGTCTGATGGTAAACGGTCGCCAATAGGATATAACCCGCTTGCGTGGATGAAAGGTGAGAATGAGTCCAATTCAAGTAATACGGACGAATCCTCACAAAATACAATGGAAGATACTGCTATGGGTAATACAGACAACCCTTTGGGTTTGGATATAGACACACTGGAAGCCAGTTTTAACGCATTGGCCCCTCAGGCGGACGCCTTGGTGGGGACTTTCTATGAGCGGCTATTTCAGAAATTTCCAGACGTTAAACCCATGTTTGCCAACACCACCGTGGAAGAGCAAAAGAAAAAGCTAATAAACG
The DNA here is from genome assembly GCA_029879945.1 of Gammaproteobacteria bacterium. Taxonomy (GTDB): domain Bacteria; phylum Pseudomonadota; class Gammaproteobacteria; order S012-40; family S012-40; genus JAOUPJ01. The sequence goes on along the minus strand of JAOUPJ010000016.1, from coordinate 16,862 downwards.
CGCTTGTCCTGGTGGTGAATCAATTACGCAAACCGGAGCAGTTAGTCAATACCCTGACAAATTTAGGCAGGCGACATCAAATGATAGGCGCCGTGGAAGCCCACTATGGCGCGGTTGCTGAAGTGCTGCTGGGTGTGATGGAGGAATTTGCAGGTGACTTGTGGACACCGCAAGTGGCTAAGGCTTGGCAAGATGCGCTTGGCCTTGTCGCCAAAACAATGTTGGGGGCATATGAAGATAGTGCTTCTGCGCCGGAACCAGAACCAGTGCACAGCCCACTCGGTCTGGACATCGTTACCTTAGAAACCAGTTTCAACGCGTTAGCCCCACAAGCTGACGCGTTAGTAGGAACTTTCTACGACCGTTTGTTTATGAAATTTCCTGCAGTCAAACCGATGTTTGCCAATACCACTGTAGAGGAGCAAAAAAAGAAGCTTATTAACGCTTTGGTATTGGTAGTCAAACAATTGAGAAACCCCGAACAACTGGTAGCTACCCTGACCAACTTGGGTAAGCGCCATCAGATGATAGGTGCCGAAGAAGCGCATTACGGTGCTGTTGCAGAAGTTCTGTTGGGGGTAATGGAGGAGTTTGCAGGCGATTTGTGGACTCCAAAAGTGGCTAAGGCTTGGCAAGACGCATTGGGTCTTGTCGCCAAAACAATGTTAGGTGCATACGAACATAAAGAGGAAAAGAATATGGCAGCGAGTAGACAATTTATGCAGGGTGCATCCGGCGGGTCATCCGGCGGAATTGTGGATGGGCTGGGAACCTTACAGGATATCGTACAGCACGCACCAATCAACATTATGATAGCCGATGCTAATCACGACTGTGTGTATGTGAACCATCACGCGGTAGAGGTGTTGACTAGCATAGAGGGTGAGTTACAAAAAGTACTACCGAATTTCAGTGTGCGTACAGTCGTGGGTGACAGTATTCATCGATACCATAAGAACCCTCAAGCGATACGAAACATACTGGACAATTTAAGACCCGGTGAAAAACGCAAGGGTGAAATTCGACCAGGAGAATTTGTATTCGAGCATGAAACAAGATTGCTCACGGATGCCTCCGGTAACAAACTGGGTTATGTCGTTCAATGGCATGATGTGACCGAGCGTCGTCGTCAACAGGAAGAAGCATTTAAGCTGCAAAGAGCAGTGGATTGTGCACAAACCGCAATGATGATGATCGATCGTGATTTCAACATCCTTTACGCGAATGACTCAACGAAAAAACTGTTGAGTGAGCATGAGATGACCTTGAGATCATTGTATCCAGGATTCTCAGTGGAAAAAGTAATCGGTACGTGTATCGATATGTTCCATAAGAACCCCGCTCATCAACGCCGTTTGTTAGATGATGTACGCAATCTTCCATTTGAAACGGATATCCAGGTGGGTCCGTTAACATTCCATATCCTCGCGGGAGCAATGCTTGATTTGGATGGCAACTATATCGGAAACACCTTGGAGTGGTCGGATGTAACAGAGCTACGTGCTAAGGAACTGGAAGTGGCTCGATTGAAGTCCGCTGTAGATGGCGCGGCAACCAACTTAATGCTTTGCGATACGGATTTGAATATCACTTATTTGAATCCTGCGGTGAAAGGTATGTTGGCTAATCGCCAGAGCACGCTTCGTCAGAAATTCCCTGGCTTTGACGCAAATAATCTGATCGGACAGTGTATAGACCAATACCACGTCAACCCTGCGCATCAACGTTCCTTGCTGGCCGATGTTTCAAGGCTGCCAGCCAGATCTGAGTTGAAAGTCGCTGATTTAGAGTTCGAGGTAAACGCCACAGCAATACTGAGCCCCGAAGGCGAATGGATGGGGAATATGGTGGAGTGGAAAGATATTACCGAACAGAAAGACGCAGAGCGTCAGATTGAAAAACTCATTGAGGCTGCGGCAAAAGGTGAGTTGGGGCAACGTATCGCAGTAGAAAACTATAGCGGCTTCCTCAGAGGTCTTGGTGTTGGAATCAACAGCTTGCTTGACGCAGTGGTGGTGCCAGTTCGTGAAGCAACTCGCGTGGTAAAACTTCTCTCTGAAGGGGACTTACGCGATGAGATGACTGGCGAGTTTGATGGTGAGTTTGCTTCGATGAGAGATTCACTGAACTCGTCTGTATCAAACCTGAGACGCATGGTGATGCAGATTCAAAATGCGACGACCAATATCACATCAGGTGCTGCTGAAATTGCGCAAGGTAATGCCGACTTGAGTCAGCGTACGGAAGAACAGGCTTCTTCTCTGGAAGAGACTGCCTCCAGTATAGAAGAATTGACCAGTACGGTTAAACAAAACGCCGATAACGCACGGCAAGCAAATCAGCTCGCCGCTGGTGCACGAGACGAAGCGGAAAAAGGCGGCGAAGTGGTTCAAAGAGCCGTATCAGCGATGGGTGAAATAAACACCAGTAGTAAGAAGATCGCAGATATCATCGGCGTAATTGATGAGATCGCTTTCCAGACCAATCTTTTGGCCCTTAACGCTGCGGTGGAAGCCGCACGTGCAGGAGAGCAGGGTCGAGGCTTTGCGGTAGTTGCTGGGGAAGTAAGAAATCTGGCGCAGCGCTCTGCCGGGGCTGCCAAAGAGATCAAGGCGCTCATTCAGGATAGCGTGGAGAAGGTAGATGACGGTACCAAACTGGTAGATCAATCTGGCCAAACTCTCTCAGAGATTGTCGCAGCGGTGAAAAAAGTGAGTGATATTATCGCTGAAATCGCGGCAGCAAGTCAGGAGCAATACACAGGTATTGAGCAAGTCAACAAGGCTATCACACAGATGGACGAAGTGACTCAACAAAATGCGGCTCTGGTGGAAGAGGCGGCTGCAGCGAGTGAGTCCATGGATGAGCAAGCCAAGGGACTCGAGCAGTTGATTACCTTCTTTAAGGTAGACAGCAATGCGCAAGACATGAGTGGCGGCGGCATGATGGGCGGCGGTATGCCTCATCAGCAGCGACAACAACAACGTGCACCGAGCGCACCGCCAGCACGTTCTGCGGCAAGCAAGCCTGCTCCTATGAGAACGAGTAGACCTGCTCCCTCATCGGATGGCGGTGATGAATGGGCAGAGTTCTAAATTGTAGTTAGCAACATATTGGCTAGTCTTTGTTGAGGTTTATGGGTATGGGTGAAACTGCCTTTGATTTGGACGGTGGAAAAAATGAAAAAGAAAGGGAGTTTCATTTTACTGAGCGTGACTTTAACCAAATTAGAGATTACGTTAAGGCGCACACTGGAATAAAACTTTCAGATGCAAAACGAAACATGGTTTATAGTCGCTTGTCTCGCCGTTTGCGACAGCTACACTTAACTAAATTTAAGGACTACCTGGAACTGATATCTGACGAAAGCGGTGATGAGTTGGGGCATTTTATCAATGCCATTACTACCAACCTCACCGCTTTTTTCCGCGAAATCCACCATTTTGATTATTTGAAACAGACGATTGTGCCTCACTTGTTGACAGCAAATCAGGCGACGCGTCGAATTCGAATTTGGTCAGCGGGTTGTTCTACGGGCGAGGAACCCTATTCGATAGCGATAACACTAAAAGAGGCTATGGCAAATGTGTCTGGTTGGGACGTTAAAATTCTAGCAACAGACCTGGATACCAATGTAGTCGCCCATGCCAAAAGGGGTGTGTACAGTGTTGAACGTGTTGAAGATCTCCCTGAAAGCAAAGTGAGAAAATGGTTCAGAAAGGGGCGTGGGGACCAGAGTGGCAGTGTGAAAGTGTCGCCCGAACTACAGGAAATGATTACATTCAAGAATTTGAATTTGATGGGTGCTTGGCCAATGAAAGGGCCTTTTGATGTCATCTTTTGTCGCAATGTAGTGATTTATTTTGACAAAGAAACACAAAGAAGACTTTTTGATAGATATGCGGATCATTTATCCCCGAACGGACATGTTTTTTTAGGTCATTCTGAGTCACTGTTTAAAGTAAGTACGCGTTTTAAGCTTATAGGCTCAACTATGTATCAGAGGATTTCATGAAAGAGCCTATTAGAAATGGTGAGCCTGACCCGAAGCCGAAAGCGCTTCGCGGTTTTAAACATATTAATCGATACTGGGACAAGTCGCGCGCAATGTGGGGCGCAAAAATACAGCCTGGTCAATACTATGTCACGATTAATAACGAACTGATCGTGACGGTGCTAGGCTCGTGTGTTTCAGCCTGTATACGAGATAAAAAATTGGGCATTGGCGGAATGAATCATTTTATGCTGCCGGTAAGCAAGGATACAACGAATTCCAGCTGGGCTTCAGAATCAGAGCGATATGGAAATTTTGCAATGGAGCATCTGATTAATGAAATCTTGAAGCAAGGTGGAAGAAGAGAAAATCTGGAAGTGAAAATTTTTGGTGGTGGACAAATCATTGCCAATATGACCGACGTAGGGAAAAAAAATATCGCTTTTGTAAGGCATTACATTAAAACAGAGGGCTTAAAGCTCATATCTGAGGATGTGGGTGATATCCACCCTAGAAAGGTGCTCTACATTCCTTCTACCGGGAAAGCGATGGTGAAGCGCTTGCGTTCACTACACAACGAAACAATAGTAGAACGCGAAAAAGATTACCTCAAGGACATTGGCGACAAGCCTTTGGGTGGGGATATCGAGCTTTTTTAGTTTTGCAGCCGAGGGTTATGCGTGAAATCGTTTGGATGCTAAATTCTTATGGGGATTAAAATATTATGAGCAAAATCCGCGTGCTTATTTGCGACGATTCCGCTTTAGTAAGGCAGATATTAACAGAAATTTTCAATAAAGCGCCCGACATTGAGTGCGTGGGTGCTGCAACTGATCCTTTTGCGGCCCGGGAAAAAATCAAGAAACTAAATCCTGATGTGCTAACACTGGACGTAGAAATGCCCAAGATGGACGGCATCACGTTTCTTAGCAATATAATGCGCTTGCGTCCAATGCCGGTGGTGATGATATCTTCGCTTACTGAAAAGGGCGCGGATGTAACCTTACAGGCGCTGGAATTGGGCGCAGTGGATTTTGTTGCCAAACCAAAAATAGATTTGGCCCACCAACTTGATTCCTTTGCCGAAGAAATTTTAGAAAAAGTTCGCATGGCTTCAAAGGCTCGTGTGCACGCTAGAGATGCAACGACAGCAGACGCAGGATCTGGTAAGATGGAGGTGAAGCCCAGGCTTTCTGCTGATGCTATAATAAGCAAAAAAGCGGCGAAGGTGAATTATAAAACTACGGATAAGGTAGTGGCTATAGGCGCTTCGACTGGTGGTACGGAAGCAATTCGTGAAGTGTTAGCACGCCTTCCGGCGGATTTTCCGGGTACTGTTATAACACAGCATATACCGGAACAATTTTCCGGCCCTTTTGCAGAGCGAATGAATAGATCATGCGCAATGCAGGTGTACGAGGCAACCGATGGTATGCAGATTCTTCCTGGGCATGTCTATATTGCTCCAGGTCATTCCCACCTAATGGTGCGTCGTGATGGCGCGAGATACATTTGTGAACTTAATGATGGGCCACCCGTTAATCGTCATAAACCTTCGGTTGATGTGCTATTTAGATCCGTTGCTCAAAACGTAGGAAAAAACGCCATTGGCGTGATACTGACGGGTATGGGCAACGATGGCGCAATGGGCATGAAAGAAATGCATGAAATGGGGGCTCCTACCGTGGCACAAGATGAAAAAAGTAGCGTGGTCTGGGGGATGCCAGGAGAGGCTGTGAAGGCGGGGGGTGTAGATACTATCCTGCCCTTAAACAAGGTTTCCGGTAAATTAATAACACTTATAGAAAAATAGATAATTCTTATATATTATCTGCAATCCTATTGATGGAGGCGAGACATGGACGTCGGTCCTTTGGATAGTGAGACTATCAATACTTTGCGTGAAGTATTGGAAGGTGAGTTTGATAACCTAATCAACACGTTTCTTTCAGACGTTCCAGAAAAAATCAAGCAACTTTACGATGCGGAGGGTACTGCCGACGTGGCTGCGCTAGAAATGGTCGCACATACCTTAAAAGGGAGTAGCGGAAATGTTGGTGCAATGGCATTATCTGGGGTATGTGGAGAGTTGGTGAAAGCAATACGAACAAATTCGCTCGGAAATGCCAAGGAATTGGTTGGCCGAGTAGATGCGGAATTTTCTCGGGTCAAACCTCTGCTTGAAGCCGAAAAGGGTGGCTGAGCCAACATCTTTTAGCTTACTAATTGGTCAATAAGCAAAGAAAGTAATACTTGAATCATGTTCCGGGGGTAAGCATCCGTCCTGGAGGTGGTGCTAACAAGCAGATTAATTAATGATCGACGATGCTCCAAATATAATAAGCCGTGAAGATCACTCCATTTCACGATCCAATATTAGTGAGAATGCGCTCAAGGTATTGTATCGCCTGAAGGCTGCTGGCTTTTCTGCCTACTTGGTTGGTGGAGGGGTGCGTGATCTTCTTCTGGATAGGATCCCCAAGGACTTTGACATATCAACGGACGCCCGGCCTGAGGATGTGCGGAAACTTTTTAGAAACTGTCGGCTTATTGGTCGGCGATTTCGTCTTGCGCATGTCCATTTCGGTGACGAGATCATTGAAGTGGCCACTTTTCGCGGCGATGCCAGCGCAGAAGATGACGAGGATCTTGATCGTGAAATCGTCAATGGAATGATAGTTAGGGATAATGTTTATGGCACCTTGCAAGAAGATGCACGCCGTAGAGACTTTACTATCAATTCTTTGTACTACAATATAAATGACTTCTCTGTCGTAGATTACGTGGGCGGCCTCCGTGATTTGAAATCAAATCAATTGCGATTGATTGGCGATGCAGAGCAACGGTATCGAGAAGACCCAGTACGCATGCTGCGTGCGGTACGGTTCGCTGGTAAACTGGGTTTTAAACTGGAGCAAAGTACAGAGGCACCGTTAAAACAGCTGGGTCACTTACTGGAAAGTGTACCGCCGGCCAGGCTCTTCGAGGAAGTTCTGAAGCTGTTTCTTTCCGGGAGTAGCGCGGAAACCTTTAGGCTGTTGAGAGAATACAATCTGTTCAAATGGCTTTTTTTGCAGACTGAGGAAGCGTTACTAGCAGAAACTGATGGTGTTTTTTTAAAGCTCATTCAGGAAGCCTTAAAAAATACTGATGAACGAGTCAGTCAAGGTAAGCCCGTTACACCGGCCTTTACCATATCGGTTTTTCTGTGGCGGCCTGTTGCTGAATTGAAACAGAGATATTTGCAGCGAGGTATGACTGAGCACCAGGCGTTGTTAGAAGCAAGTGAAGTTGTCATAGCGGGGCAGAGCCAGCACGTTGCTGTTCCAAGGCGCTTTCAGACTTCACTGAGAGAAATTTGGCAGTTACAGGATCGGTTTGAGAAGAGAGCACCTAAACGATCACTCAGACTGCTTTCTCATCCAAGATTTCGAGCAGCGTATGACTTTTTGCTCTTGCGTGCCACCGTAGGCGATGTTAATAATACCTTGGCTGAGTGGTGGACAGAACTATATAACAGTGAAGAAAAGCACCGGGGAGTTTTGGTTGAGAAGTTAACGAGGCGTAAAAGGCGTCGCAAAACCAAACGGAATTAGTTACGAGTGCAGTGGTATAAAACAGCCTATATAGGCTTAGGTAGTAATCTGGGTGATTCAAGGGCCATATTAGATTCGGCGGTTCACGCGCTATCTCTTCTGCCCGCGACTCGCTTACAGGTCATTTCTTCGTTTTACCGTAGCCCTCCCTTGGGGGACTATGGTCAGCCCGATTACCTTAATGCGGTAGCGTCGATTTCCACTATGTTGGATCCTAATGTATTGCTGGATAGTCTTTTGACAATCGAACGCGAACATGGGCGGGTCCGTGGACCGCAACGATGGATAGCCAGGACTCTGGATCTGGATCTGCTCGTCTATGATGACTTCGTTATGCAGACCGACGAACTCTGGCTCCCTCATCGCGAAATGTACAAGCGCGATTTTGTATTGGTACCCCTCCTGGAGATCGCACCTGGGCTAACGGTGCCCGGCTATGGTAAGATCGAGTCAATGGTCGAGAAGTGCCCACGTCGCGGGCTGGAGCGACTGGTCGAACCCGTAGAATAGGACTCGAATGCCCGTCTCAAATCTATCCGCTCTCAAGGATCTGAGGGAAAAGGGAGAAAAAATCACTTGTCTTACGGCTTATGATGCCAGTTTTGCCGCTTTATTGGTAAACGCCGGCGTGGACTGCCTGATGATAGGGGATTCCCTGGGTATGGTAGTGCAAGGACACCGTACCACCGTTCCTGTCCGCCTTGATGATATGGTCTACCACAGCCAAATGGTCCGTCGTGGCGCACCTGAGGTCTTGTTGATTGCCGATTTACCTGCGCTCTCCTACACCAGTGAGGAGCAGGCCCTACACGCCGCCACTCGCCTGATAAAAGAAGGCGGTGCCCAGGTTGTAAAACTGGAAGGTGGAGCCAAGCGAATTCCTCTGGTCAATGCCCTGGTCAGAGAAGACATCCCAGTCTGCGCCCATTTGGGTCTGCTGCCCCAGTCCATCAATAAACTGGGGGGCTATCGCATTCAAGGACGTGATCAAAAGACTGCCGACGAGATTCTACAAGATGCCAAGGCCATGGATGAGGCCGGTGTAAGTTTGCTGGTATTGGAATGTGTGCCTAGCGCGCTGGCCAAGTCGGTAACAGAATCCATATCGGCCATAACCATCGGTATCGGGGCAGGGCCCGACTGTGATGGCCAAGTCCTTGTTACCTATGACCTGTTAGGGCTTTACCCGGGAACCCGTCCCAAGTTCAGCAAAGACTTTTTGATGGAGGGAGGCAGTCTCAAGGGTGCAATTCAGGCCTATGTGAACGCTGTGAAGCAAGGGGAATTTCCAGCGCCTGAACATAGCTTCAGTTGATTCGCTGATGATCACCGCCAAATCGCTTTCCGAAATACATTCCTGGATTGGCCGTTGGAAGGCGAGTAATCAGCGCGTCGCCTTTGTTCCCACCATGGGGAACCTGCACGATGGCCATATCGCGCTCGTTGAACGGGCAAAACGATTGGCTGACAAGGTGGTGGTGTCCATCTATGTTAATCCTACCCAGTTTGGTCAGAACGAAGATTTTGATAAGTACCCACGCACCCTTGAAGAAGACCAGCAAAAACTCATTGCTGCCGAAGTGGATCTTTTGTTTTTGCCCGATGTGAATCTCATGTATCCACTGGGGCCGGAGAATAGTGTTAAGGTGGAAGTGCCCCATATCTCACAACAGCTGTGTGGCGTGAGCAGACCCAATCACTTTGCCGGGGTGGCGACGGTGGTGAATAAATTTTTCAATATCATCCGCCCGGATATAGCTGTTTTTGGGGAAAAGGACTACCAGCAGTTATTTGTCATTCGTCGTATGGTTCAAGATCTCTACATTCCCGTGCAGATAGAAGGCGCTCCCACCATCCGTGAAGAAAGCGGGCTGGCCAGAAGTTCACGCAATAATTATCTGGACGAGACCCAGCGACTACAGGCGGCCCAACTCTATCAAACTCTCAAGCAGGCCAAGGAAAACATTCTGCAGGGTGAGCGTAACTGGCAGACCATTTCCGAGCAGGGTAAGGCCCAACTGGATGCGAAGGGCTGGGAATGTGAGTATTTTGAGCTGCGATCACAGCACAATTTGTCCCTTCCTGCTGATGCCTCGGAAAAAGACCTGGTGTTGTTGGTGGCTGCTCGATTGGGCGATGTGCGCCTGATCGACAATATCGCCTTTTCTCTGCAAGACTAGTTCTCTGCTTATTTGCACTTGCCAAATTCTGTCAGCTATGCGAGGCTTTCCCTAACATGGCAGGGTGCCGCATTTTATTTGCCCTCGGACGACAAGAGCGGGCCGGTTTGCTCGTGGAAAAATCATAAGATATTGAAAATGATGCAAATTTTCCTTGTCTCGGGCGTGGGTCTGCCCTGCGTGAACGTGATAAAAACAAATTAGAGCTGTTCTAACAATCTGGACATGGGGCAGCATACCCAAGGATGGAACACAAAAGACTGGGAGGGTTTATTGTGAGTAAGACCATCTATATCGTATTAAGCTTGTTGTTTGCCGTGCAAGCGGTATCGGCAACCAATAATGTAGAAACCCAAAGCATCCACAATGTGGAGGAGACAGCCAAGCGCTATGTCTCTGCGTTGAAAGAGTATGGTGTGCCTTATGTGGAGGTGACTAACGAGGGTAAGTCACAGCATATCGCGTTCACCAACCCCTTTTTCGGGACTATTGTGGGGCGCTGTGGCAAGGGAATTCGTAAAGACGAGCCCTGGCAGGCCACCATCTGGAAGGATTCACAAGGCGCAGTATGGTTGTCTTATCCTGTTCCGACCGCGACCACCAATGATTTTGGTGTGATTGAATGCGGACATGAAAGCGATAAGATGCGCAAGGTTTTGAGTAGCTTTGCTGACCTGGCGACCAGTCCGTAATATTCGAATTTCGTCAAATATTGCATTTCGAGCAATAGGTGTTTTCTGCCTATTGCTCTTGCTTGCTTCCTGCACCAGTCTACCGTCAGTTAAACCCGATACACTGGATGCCGTCTCCCAGCGCTGCCTGAATTACTATGAAAAAATGGACGAACTGGTTCAACAGCAGGGCGTTTCCGATGCCCAGTATGCTCGTCTTCAGGGTTATCCATTCTTACGCATCAATCGCTATTTACAGAGCTTTCGCTATCGAAACCTCAGCCAGGATCAGACCGTGCAATGGCTGGATTCCCTGGCAAGGTTGGATAGAAAGGCAAGATCCTTAGAGTTCCGGAATCTGGAAACGGGTTTGCGTAACGAGTTGAATCAGCTTCTGCCGCTAGGTAAAACACACGAAGAGAGTCTTCTTTTTTGTGGCAAGGCACTTGTTAAGGCCTATATGCGTAGCCCAGCCGATCTAGAAAGCTTAAGAATTCGGATGGAGATGCCGTCTGAATATAGCCAAACAAAAAGGGCATTGGGCCTGTATCCATTGAGTTCGCTGATCGTGGAAAATCGCGTGGCTGCCTATCAACGGGAACAGAAAAGGAAATTCACAACGCCGCCAGCGCAGGGGAATGTGGCAGGAAGACTGGTTCGTTACACCTTTGGAGGTGAAGCGGGGTCTTTCGAAGAGGTGGTCAGTGATATCGATTTACCCACAAAGGCCGAGGGACTGTATCCTCCACAGCTAAGTGCAGAAAATCTAAAGCGACTGTTTATCAGACACGCGCCAGTGTGGGAGATAGATCAGATCTCTCTTGACGATCACATCGGTTCCCCCTACTGGGCAGACAAATCCACCTTGGCCGTCAACACCGAAAATCCACTTGTTTACCTGATTCCTTCGTTTGCACAATTTGAAGGACAAGCGCTAATCCAACTGAACTATTTAGTTTGGTTCCCTGCGCGTACTAAAAAAGGTGCCCTTGATTTGTACGGTGGGTTTCTGGATGGGGTGTTTTTGAGAGTGACGCTGGGCGAGAACCTGGAGCCCATCATGTATGAAACGGTGCACAGTTGTGGTTGCTATCATGTGTTTCATCCCACTGATCGAGTCGAGTTAAAGCGCACAAAAGAATCTGCGGAACCACCGTTGGCTGCCCCTGCTGTTTCTATTCCGCAACACGATGAAAACCTGATCGTTCGAATGAGCGCTGGCGAGCATCAAGTGCTGGGTCTGTATACGGAGTCGAAAAGAAAGAGTTCTGTTGATCGCCAATACAAGGTGGCGAGTTATCATCCATTACGTGAACTCAAAACCGCGTGGGGTACAAGTCAAAGCATGTTTAACAACAAAGGACTGGTGCCGCAAAGCAAAAGATTGGAGCGTCTATTACTGTGGGTTACAGGGGTGGAGTCTGCCGGAGCCATGCGGCAATGGGGTCGCCATGCGATTGCCTTTGCCGAAGAGCGCTATTTCGACGAGCCCTTTTTAATAGAAACCTTTTTCAAGACTCACGACTGAAAATAAAACCTTACCCTGTGTTTCTCATGCCTGTGGCGATCGCGTTGATGCTTCTTAACAAGGGCACCAGCCACTGATCTTTGCTCTGATCTCCTTCAGGTAAAGTGCGATAGCGCTTCAGAAGTGAAATCTGGATTCGGCTTAGCGGATCAAGATAGGGGTCGCGTCTACTCAAAGACAGGCACAGTGTGGGATTGTCATCCAATAGGTATTTGAGTGCTGCGGTGCTAAGGACTTCTTCTATGGTCTTGCTGAATTCATCCTGTATCTTGTCATAGACGTTTTCGCCCACTTTCGCATCCAGAGTCAGTTCACTATAGAGTTTTGCGACTTGCATGTCGGCCTTAAAAAGCGCCATTTGAGTATTGCTCAACAAGGAACGGAAGAACGGCCATTTCTGATACATATCATTTAAAAGATGCTGCTGTTCCGGATTGCTTTGACGCCAGGCGCGTATGGCACTGCCGATTCCATACCAGGCGGGAACAGTGTGGCGGCTTTGCGCCCAGCCAAATACCCAGGAGATAGCGCGTACTGAGTTTTTGCTACGGTCCCCCTTCTTGCGATGTGAGGGGCGGGAGCCGATGTTGAGCATGCCGATTTCACTCACAGGAGTGGCTTCATAAAAATAGTCCAGGAAGCCATCGGTTTTTTCTGTTAAATCACGATATGATTTTTCACCGGTTCGAGTAAGTTCAGTCATGATGCGAACATACTCTTCTTTATCTTTGCTCGGCATTGCTATCACACAACGACTGGCCTCGATCAGGCCCGAAGCGCCCATGGTGATTTCATAGATCGCGGTTTCGATATTGCTATACTTAAACGACAGGACTTCGCCCTGCTCGGTAAATTTGATTTGACCATGCACTGTGCCGGAAGGCTGGGCCAGTATGGATTCATAGGTGGGGCCACCACCGCGACCAACTGTTCCGCCTCGACCGTGAAATAACCGAAGTTCCACACCATGGGAAGCCGCAAGTCGGGTGGTGCGCAACTGGGCCAGATACAGGTTCCAGGTGGAGGCGAGAATGCCGCCGTCTTTACAGGAATCTGAATAGCCCAACATGATCTCTTGTCTGTTTCCGGCAGACTTGAGCAGCGCATGATAGGTTTCACTATTGAACAGGCGAGACATGACCGGTTCAATTTGTTCCAGGTCTTCTATGGTTTCAAACAGCGGGCTAATGGAGATATTGCAGTAACGCCCTCCCTTTTCATCTTTGCCTGTCAGCTCAGCAAATCGAGCTAGCAACATCACTTCCATTACATGGCTGGCTTCGTGAGTCATGGAGATGACATAGGCACCAAAGGTGTTTGCACTCACGTTCTGATGAATACGCTTCATCAATTCGAACACCGCGAAAGTTTCTGCACTGCGCGGGCTCAGTTTGCCCTTGTTGATTTCCACGTTCTCTGGTTTATCTATCCACTCTTCCAGTAGGGTGAGGCGCTGTTCCTCGCTAAGCTCCAAATAGTTTTCGACGCCGCAGTGGGTCTGTAATATCTCGTTGACTGTTTCCGAGTGAATGGTCGATTCTTGCCTAATATCCAGTTTAAACAGATAAAAGCCGAATGATTCCACAAGTCGAATCAGATCTTGTAATTTGCCATAGGCACTGCGATGGTCACCGTGTTGCAACAGTGATTCCTGTATCAGACACAGGTCGTCTAAGAGTTCTTTTTCAGAACCATAGGCCAGCTCTTTGAACGAGTGTTTGCTCTGCTTGCCATGTAAGGAGTTTTTAACGCAGACCAGATTGCTTTCCAGTCGCTTGCGCATGATGTAGGTTTTTAATCGATAGAGTTGTGTGCCAAATCGTTCGATTGGTTTGTTTAATACCGATTCGATACGTTTTTGATCGCGCTCAATACTGGTAGCGAGGGCATCGGTCGGGGCACAGAAGCGTAATGAATGGGTGAGTTCGCGATTGAGTTCTCGTGCGCGTAATATGTATTCGATTAAAACAACCTGAGATTGTCTAAGTACAGCGATCTCCGTGACCTCAGGTGTAACATTGGGGTTGCCGTCGCGGTCACCTCCTATCCACGAACCAAACCGTAGAAAACTGGGCACATGCACTTCCGGTCTGCCCAATTCGTTCGCGCCATAATATTTAACAATTGATTTTTCCAGATCACGGTAGATCTGCGGTATGGCTTTGAGCAGCGTTTCGTGGGCGTAAAACAGACCCAGTCGTATTTCGCCTTCTACTGTGGGTTTTTGGTCGCGCACTTCGTCGGTTTTCCACAGCAACTGAATCTGGTTTTCCAAATCCTCTTGAATTTCTTCCCGCTCGTGTTTGCTCAGGCGCGTGTCGTCAAGCGTGGTAGAGGTGTTATAGATCCTGCGCAGATTTTCCATGATACTGCGTCGTTTCGCCTCAGTGGGGTGGGCGGTGATAACAGGGATATAGGCCAGGCTGTTTAAGAGCGTCTGGAGTTGCGAGATGTCCACATTATCGTTGTGTAGCTTTCGGACTGTGGATTGGAAACTGCCAACCCAGTCCTGGTCTTTTCGTCTGAGTTCTCGTCTGGCGTGGTTCTGCGCATCTTCCTCGGCGATGTTCACCAGGCTGAAGTAGATACTAAAGGCCCTGACTACCTGGGTTAGTGTATTGGGATCAAGTTTTTCGATCAGTTGGACCAGTCTTTCCTGTTTACCCGGATTGCCTTTTTTACGCAGGTCGATATAACCCTTGCGCAGTGCCTCCACGGCGACATACACACCGGGGTCCGCTTGTGATCGTAGTACATTTCCTAATAGTGAGCCCAGAAGCTTAACGCGGCTCCTGAGTGCCTTATCTGCTGAAACTGCCATGAAATTTCCGATTTAGACGAATTAAGTCTTACAAACTGTCAGGTTTTGTCCCCTGCGGGCGACACATTATACCTGCTTCTTGCCGGGAAGTCGGCCTTTGTTGCTCATTGCCTGATCGTAGAGTGCCAGATAATCCTGTGCTGCCTGCTTCCAGCTGAAATCCTGCTCCATTCCAGCCCTGATCAATCTGCGCCAGGCCTTGGGCGACCGAAAATAGCTAACCGCTCGTTTCACCGTATTTACCAAGGAGCGGGATGTGGGATCGTAAAAATGGAAACCCGTGGCCGTTTTTGCTTTTTCGGTGTCGAAATTGGTGTCGACCACCGAGTCGGCCAACCCACCCACGTGATGGACGATGGGGATAGTGCCGTAGGCAGAGCTGTACATCTGATTTAGTCCACAAGGCTCAAAGCGTGAGGGCATGAGAAAAATATCGGCCCCCGCTTCGATCTGGTGCGCCAAGGCCTCATCGTATCCCAATACCAGTGCAATCTGATCGGAATGGGCCTTGGCGGCGATGGCAATATCTTGCTCCAGTGCCTTGTCTCCGCTACCCAGGATAACCAATTGAACACCCAGGGCGAGTATCTCAGACAGGGACTCGAGGACCAGGTCAAATCCCTTTTGTTCTACCATGCGTCCCACCATGCCAATTAATGGAATATCGGCCCGTTCACTCAAGCCAAATCGGCGCTGCAGGGCGAACTTATTCAGCTGTTTACGCTTGATGGTGTGGTAGCTGTAGTTGTGTTCCAGGTATTTATCTTTGACCGGGCTCCAGTTTTTCTCGTCTATGCCATTGAGGATTCCATATAGACGTGCGCTGTGATGCTGTAACAGACCCTCCAATCCATTTCCAAAGGCGGGAGTTTGTATCTCTTTTGCATAGCTAGGACTAACGGTGTTGATCACATCCGAATAATTGAGGCCGGCTTTCATGAATGACATATTGCCATGAAACTCCAGGCCCTCCATGGACCACCAATCTTCGGGCAGACCAAGCCGATCAAAGGTCCAGCGCGAAAACTGTCCTTGATAGGCCAGATTGTGGATTGTGAATACCGTGGCCAGTTTGCTGCTTTCCAGATAAGCCGGGACTAGTCCCGTTTGCCAGTCATTGTTGTGAACAATATCGGGTGACCAGTCCAGGTCACATAGATTACGTGCGACGAGATTGGCGACCTGGGCAAAGGCATGAAAGCGTTCCGCATTATCGGGCCAGACATAGCCATCTACCGTTTGATAGGGGCCACCATACCGGTGAAAGTATTTGGGAATGTCCACCAGCCACACGGGAACCTGGGTGCCGGGCAGCGTGCTTTGAATGAGATCGAAATTCAGATCGCCGCGGAAACTTTTCCTCGTTTTGCGTTTGGGGAGTTTTTCCAAGGCCTCGGGATATGCCGGAGTGAGCACTCGCACATCCTGTGATAGCGCTGTGAGTGCGGTGGGCAGGCCCTGGGATACATCGGCCAGGCCGCCGGTTTTTGAAAGTGGATAGACTTCACTGGTGACAAACAGGATTTTTTTCATTTTTAACGCAATTATCTCAACTAAACTTAATGACTACATGAGACGTAACAATCTAACATCATGTTCTCAAAACGACTATCTCACTAGGAGTGGCTATGGCGCAAGCTGATATTGGTATCGTTGGTTTGGCGGTAATGGGTCAGAACCTGGTTCTGAACGTGGCAGACCATAGCTATACCGTTGCTGTATTCAATCGTACCACAACTAAAGTAGACGAATTTTTAAATGGGCCTGCCCAAGGTAAATCCATTATCGGTGCTCATTCCATCGAAGAATTATGCGCACAGCTCAAAACGCCGCGCAAGATTATGCTCATGGTCAAAGCGGGTTCGGCGGTGGACGAGTTCATTGATCTCGTCCTCCCTCACCTGGATAAAGGGGATGTGCTCATTGATGGCGGTAACTCCCTCTATGTGGATACAGAAAGACGCGTCCAGCGTTTAGCCGAACAGGGGTTCTTTTATTTAGGCGTCGGTGTTTCAGGCGGGGAAGAAGGCGCACGATTCGGGCCCTCCCTGATGCCTGGTGGCGACAAGCGT
>JAOUPJ010000172.1 GCA_029879945.1 Gammaproteobacteria bacterium | reverse complement strand
TTGCCGATCGCTGCGGTTATTATGGTAGTGCTTCGTCATGCGCATGATCGCTATCTACGTAGTCGTATTTATGGGAACTGAGTTATCGTGTCCAAGCAAATTCCGCTTCCACTAAGAATATCTGAAACCAAGCGTTTCGATAACTATGTGGAATATACCACTCCCACGGTTGTGGGTGCCCTGAAATCAATAGTAGAACACGAAGACGACAAAGCCCATGGCGGTGTGATGTTTTTGTGGGGTGGAGAAGCCACAGGTAAAACACATCTGCTCAATGCCGCGTGTCATTACGGGCATGCTGCGGGAAAAAGTGTTATCTATTTACCAATGGCCGAAATCAAGAACGAACGGGTCTCTGTTTTGGAGCAGCTCGAAACGTTTGATGTGGTGTGCCTGGATGATATCCAGGAAATCGCCGGCAACAGGAGTTGGGAGGAAGGGGTCTTTCATCTTTTTAACCAGCTCAGAGCGAGGAAAGGGCGCATGATTGCCAGCGCCAATAAAAACATTTCCTTAATTCATTTTTCTCTCCTGGATTTCGCTACACGCTTGGCTTGGGGGCTGGTCTGGCATTTGGTAGAGGCCGATGATGAAACCAAGCAAAAGATACTGGTAACCCGCGCACAAGAACGTGGACTCTCAATGGCAGAGGACGTGGCGGAGTATATGATTCGCCACTGTTCTCGTGGCTTGAATGATTTGTTAGATACGCTGGATAAAATAGATACCGCTTCACTAGCAGAACACAAAAAGATTACAGTCCCTTTTGTTAAACGTCTTTTGGCGTAGCCTGCAGTTTTTTTGCAATCCCGGCGACCCGCTTGCCTAGCGCCTTACACAGTATTTTTTCATCTTCACTAATCGCCTGGTCATTATTGTC
The DNA here is from genome assembly GCA_029879945.1 of Gammaproteobacteria bacterium. Lineage (GTDB taxonomy): Bacteria > Pseudomonadota > Gammaproteobacteria > S012-40 > S012-40 > JAOUPJ01. The sequence goes on along the minus strand of JAOUPJ010000172.1, from coordinate 6,812 downwards.
ACCATCGAAGTGACTGGCGCCGTAAGGTGTGCCGCCTGAAACAGTATGATGCAGTCTGGGTTCAGAATAGGGCAGGCCGGTAATAAGCATGCCATGGTGTAGCAGCGGAATCATCATGGAGAGCAGAGTACTTTCGTGTCCACCATGCATGGTGGATGCAGAGGTAAAAACGGCTGCCGGCTTGCCGCTTAGTGTCCCAGCCAGCCAAAGCCCACTGAGCGAGTCTAAAAAATACTTTAACGGTGCAGCCATATTGCCAAAGTAGGCCGGGCTGCCAATGATCATGCCGCTGCAACGCTTTACATCTTCCAGGCTCACATAAGGCGCGCCGGAAGAAGGAATTGTGTCTTCCACTGCTTCACACACGGGAGACACCTTGGGCACGGTTCGCACTGTGGCGGCCACGCCTGACGCCTCTTCCACGCCCCGCGCAATCAGGTTTGCCATCTGGGTTGTTTTGCCGTGTCGGCTGTAGTAGAGCACCAGTATTTCTGACATATTTCGTTCCTATTGAACTGATTAGACGGGTAAATGCATCCTTACAAAAGCCCTTTAAGCGGTCAAGCGTTTCCTCAAATCTTGACACAAGGTGGGGGCGGTGATAGCGTGCTCAAGTCTTTAACCCTAGAGATTAAAAGTGAAAAACATAGAACGTTGGTTTGAGAGCGGGCTTTGGTATAGCCGGTTTATTGTGATTCTGGCTGTTGTTGCGAGTCTACTAACCAGCATTGGTATGTTCTACATGGCCACCGTGGATGCCTATTATATGTTGGCACATCTTGTGGGCTACGCCTCTCCCGATCTTAGCGTGAGCGAACGAGGAACGCTGAGAGCAGAGACGGTGACTCATGTGGTTGAGATTGTGGATGGTTATCTGTTGGCCACCGTATTGATGATCTTTAGCCTGGGGCTCTACGAACTTTTCATCAGCCCCATTGATCAGGCGCACGGGGAGGAAGTTTCCAGCAGTGTTTTGGTGATTACCAGCCTGGACGATTTGAAAGGTCGTTTGGCTAAGGTGATACTCATGATCCTGATTGTGAAGTTTTTCGAACACGCCATCAGCATGGACTTTACCACACCCGAGTCCCTTCTCTACCTGGCGGGTGGCATTTCGCTCATCGGCCTGGCCTTGTACCTTACCCATGCCTCGGAAGGGCATGCGCCCGAGTCTCACAAATCCAAGTAGTGAGCCAACTCAGGACTTAAAGCCTGTCTATACCATGCCGTTAACTAACGAGCAGACAAGGACTTTTTGCCAGGGAAGGCAAGGAAATGGGCAAACCCAATCAGATCCGAATTGGTGACCTGCTGATCGCAAACAATATCATCAGCGATCAACAGTTACAAAATTCGCTTAAAAATCAGAAGATAACCGGACTTAAGCTGGGGCAACAGCTGGTTCAGGACGGTTATATCAAACAGTCCCAGCTCAATGCCTTCCTCGCTAAACAGCTAAATATCGCCTACATCGACTTGCACAATTTTGACTTGCGTAAGGAAATCGTCCAACAAATTCCCGAATTGGTGTGTAGACGCCTGCGTGTGATCGCCCTGGGGACTGGCCGTGACGGGAGCATGGTTGTGGGTATGGCAGACCCCACGGACATTTTTGGATATGACGAACTAACCCGAGTCCTGGGTAGGCAAATACGCCAGGCGGTGGTGGATGAGGATGTTTTACTGGAGTCTATTGACCGATTTTTCCGCAAATCACAGGAAATGGGGGGCATTGCGGAGGAACTGGGGAATTCGACAGAAACAGCGGATGAAAAGCGTGCTGATACCTTCAATGTGGAAGACGTGGTGGGTGACGCACCGGTAGTTCGTTTTCTGCAAACCATGTTTGAAGACGCGGTACAAATCAATGCCTCTGATATTCACATTGAACCGGACGAAAAAAAATTGCAGATTCGTTTGCGACAAGACGGTGTGCTGCATGTGCAGTTAACAGCCGAAAAGCGGATCGCAACGCCGCTGTTGTCTAGACTTAAGTTGTTAGCGAACTTGGATATTTCCGAAAAGCGATTGCCTCAGGACGGGCGCTTTAATATCCAAGTATTGAATCAAAATATCGATGTGAGGCTTTCCACTATTCCGATACAGGGGGGCGGTGAGTCGGCGGTAATGCGGTTGCTGATTCAGACAGGACGGGTGCTAAATCTGGACGCGAGTGGTATGCCTCCGCCTGTGTTGACCCATTTGCGTGAGATCATACGCTCTCCCCATGGCGTGTTGCTGGTGTCGGGGCCGACTGGGAGTGGAAAAACGACCACGCTGTACAGTGTCATCAAAGAACTGAATAAACCGGAAACGAAAATTCTTACCGTTGAAGACCCGGTGGAATACCGAATGTCGGGGATTAATCAGGTACAAATCAATACCAAAATCGGCTTGGATTTTCCTGACGTGTTACGTGCATTTCTCCGACAAGATCCAGACATCATTCTTGTAGGGGAAATGCGGGACCAGGAAACGGTTACCACCGCCATGCGTGCCGCGATGACGGGGCATCTGGTGTTGTCCACTGTCCACACGAATAGTGCAATCAGCACACCCTTGCGTTTAATAGACATGGGGGCAGAGCCATTTTTAATTGGCGCGGGTTTGCGTGGCGTATTGGGGCAAAGACTTTTACGAAAAATTTGTGAACACTGTGCGGAGCCCTATACGGTTGCATCGACTGAAAGAGAAATATTGACTCGCTGGATAGGCGGTCGGGTCGACAAGATCAGGTTTATGCATGGCAGGGGATGCAATAATTGCAATCGGACCGGCTACAAAGGGCGCGTAGGAATTTATGAACTACTCAAGATGAATGGGGAGCTATCGCGTTTGATCAACGAACGTCGTTACGAGGATTACTTGAAAGCAGCCGTGTCTCAGCCTGGATACAAAAGCCTCAATGTATGTGCCCTGGAACTTGCAGCCCGTGGTACTACGAGCCTGGAGGAAGTATTCAGAGTAACCTATAGCGTGGATTAAGATGCCTTTATACGATTACAAAGGGAGAGGGGAAAACGGCGCATTGGTGACAGGCCAAATTGAAGCAGCCTCGCAGGCTCAGGTTGCCAATCAACTTTCCAAACGCAGAATTATTCCCGTAGCCATCAAGGAAACGAAAAAAAAGCTGGGGGATAAACAATCCTTTTTTACCTTAAGTTTTTCAAAAAAGACAAAAATAAAATCGGATGACATCACCTTTTTTGCAAGACAGCTTTATACCTTGTTAAGGGCGGGAGTTCCAGTGGCACAAGCCCTACAGGGTCTAAGAGATTCTGCAACTAATCTTGGATTGAAGAATGTGTTGCATGATCTGGCGATCGGCTTGGAAAAAGGGGAAGACCTGACCACTGGTATGAAGCGACACCCCAAAATTTTCAGTCATCTTTTTATTAGTATGGTGGGCGTGGGTGAGGCGATGGGTAAACTGCCTGAAGTTTTGCTGGAAGTCTCAAAGTATTTGCAGCAGGAAAAAGAGGTTAAAGACAGAGTGAAGGCGGCGATGCGCTATCCACTCATGGTCATGAGCTCAATTGGTATCGCTATCGTAGTACTAAATGTTTTTGTTATTCCACGCTTTTCAGATATGTTTTCAAAATTTGGCGCAGATTTGCCAATGCCTACAAAAATTATCATGGGTTTTTCAGATTTTACTATCAACTACTGGTATATCGTTATCATGATGATTTTTGGTTTGTACTATGGTGCTAAGCGTTATACAGACACCCCAAAAGGTAAACTGCTTTGGCATAGAGCAAAATTAAAGCTCCCTGTGATAGGTAAGATTCTTTATGGCGCGGCGCTGGCGCGTTTTAGTCGGGGATTTGCCATTACCTCGAATGCGGGTTTGCCGGTTGTCCAAGCGCTGCCCCTGATCGCATCTGTTATTGATAATCGCTACCTGGAAGCGAAATTTGATGAAGTGAGAAAGGGAGTGGAACGAGGGGAGACCATTAGCAGTAATCTAAAAAAGAGCGGGGTTTTTCCATCAACCGTATTACAAATGATTTCAGTTGGAGAAGAGACCGGTCAATTAGAAGATCTATTAATAGAGGTCTCTGAATATTTTGAAAGAGAGGTGGATTATAACTTGAAGGGCCTCAGCGCATCGATTGAACCCATTCTAATCGGTGCCATCGGTTTGATTGTTTTGCTCGTGCTTCTTGGGGTGTTTCTACCCCTTTGGGGGACGATAGAGGTGATGAGCGGAAGATAACTGACAGGTAAGCACGGCCCCAATTGGTTTTTATTTAGTGCCGTTATTGTGAAGTGATTCGCAGATTAACCTTAATGTTGTTTGGGAAATTGCGAGCTTGCTCAAGTTTTATAAATACAAGACGTTACATTTAGGTACGAATACAGACTGGATTTGTGTGGCAGGTAAGGGATTACGGGCTCTTCAGAATTGAAATCTAGACGATGTCCAAAAGTGCCGTATTAGTGTTATGTAGTGTTTAGCAGAGGAGAGTCCTTAAATGAAGAAACGCGAAAAGGGTTTTACTCTCATAGAGTTAGTGCTTGTTATCGTAGTTTTGGGGATACTGGCGGCGATCGCTGTCCCCCGGTTCGTAGATCTTAAGACAGATGCGACCATTGCTGCAAAACGAGCAACCCAATCTACTGTGAAGTCTGCCTATGCCCTGTCTATAGCAGATCTGAAGAACTTCCCCGACCTGACCCAATTGGTTTCATATATTCCCGGCGACAACATCGCTGTACCTGCTACCAATAACGGTGTTCAGGTTACCATCGATGGCGTCGCATATGTAGTGCAAACTTACCAAGATTCCGCATGTTCCGTAGGTCAGGAGACCTCCGCCGCTACGGGTCAACAAGTTATGTGCGTAGGTACCATCATCCCATAATGGTGGGTATAGATTCGTGACCTCTGTCTAGTATCTAGAGGTTGTGACCAGAACGTAGCAAGGCGGGTGCAAGCACTCGCCTTGTTGCGTTTTAAGCGTGGAGAAAATGGATGAGACGCTTTCAAGCTGGACTAAGCCTGATCGAGTTGGTGATGGTTCTGATTGTAATTTCAGTCCTGTCTGCCAGTGCGCTGGTTCGGCTCGGAACACCCGGAAGCCAAACCGTCTCAATCTATGCCGATATGCTGGAGTCAGACATTGTGTTTACACAAGGTCTCGCTACGAGTTGGGCGATTCCACTGCAGCTCACATTCAGTGGAAGTTCCTATAGCGTACAGTGCAAGACGGCGACAGCAAGCTATCCCTGTAATGTATCTCCGATCCTGAATCCTTCTACCTCCGAACCTTTTCTGATCAATTTAGATAATGGTATTGCCGTTGTTGGAGGTGGATTCGTGATCGACGCAATGGGGAGGCCGAGAGATGTTGCAAGCAACAATATTCTTACTGCTGATTCCGTAATTACGCTGTCATCGGGTGGAGCGTCCTGGCGCATCACTACCGCTGCCTTAACGGGTTTCGTTAGTAAACAGAGATTATGAACAAACAAAAAGGCTTAAGCCGCTGGTACCAGAAAGGCGTTTCCCTTATCGAAGTGGTAATCGGTCTGACCGTTCTTGGAATTATTGCGGGCTATGCCTTGCCTTATATGAGTCTGACTGGAAATGCCTTGATCGTGAACGAAAGGGTTCAAACAGCAACCCAACTTGCGCAATCCTGTGCGGAACACATTTTGGCATTACGTAGAGATGAAGCCAACTTTGGCTACGCAACGGTTACTAACACCGCATGTGCCAGTCTCCCAGTGCCTGGGGGGTATAGCTTTGCGATTACGGTGGCCTTGAGTACCAGTGCGTCAGATACGGCCTGTGCGACTGCCGTGGAATGTAAATCGACCACCATAGAGGTGAACCATTCTGGAAAGGCACAAGCAAGTCTCACACTGTTACTGCCGGTGTACCAATGAACAAGTCATTAACCCTTTTCAAAAGAAGACAAGCAGGCTATACCCTGGTCGAGATTGTTGTTGTGCTCACAGTCATAGCGGTGTTGGCAGCCGTGATTGGCAACACCACTCTTTCGGGAGCGCAGTCATATACTGCGAGCCAGGAAGTGATATCGCTAAATGACAGATTACGACTGGCAGTCGAGAGGCTGGTTCGTGAATCCCGAATTGTGCAATACAACGTTTCTGCTTACAGCATTACCGATATGTCTCCCACCCGTTTTGCGTTTACAAAAGCAGACAGCAATCAAGTGGTATTTGAGTTACAAGGTGCTGACTTACTGCTTAGCTATGCTACGCCCGCTGTAACAAATCCGTTGTTGAAAAATGTAAGCCAATTTCAGATTTCTTATTTAGCCAATGATGGTGTAACAACCGCCACAGGAAACACAGACATTGCGTTTGTAGAGTTTAACGTGGCCATCAATGCAGGTTCTGGTGTGTATGAGCAATTTGCCCGCTCAGCCCTGAGAGTGAAGCCATGAACCACAAGTACCAGCAAGGTGTGATCTTGATCGGTGTGCTCGCATTTCTATTCCTAATAGGGATTACAGTGACGGTTTCTATGCAGTTGTCAGGAAATGCCAGTAGTTCTGTGTATATTTCGGAATACTCTACGCAGGCACTCTTTATTGCTGAAAGTGGCTTGGAAAGGGCAAAATCCAGATTTTCCCAGGGTGACGGCTGTCTCGCTCTGGCCCGAGATCCCGCCACTGGCTATCACAATGTGGGAACAGGGGGATTCGCTGTGTTGACGGCAGTTGAGCCTGCGCCCGGGTATTGTACGCTATCGGTGGAAGGGGTCGTGAACCAGGTGGTTCGGAGTATCAACGCAACCATCAGGCTCGATGGCCAAAGTAATCTGGTGGAGCATTTCC
>JAOUPJ010000171.1 GCA_029879945.1 Gammaproteobacteria bacterium | reverse complement strand
CTTCCAGGTTTACAGGCAATATCTCTTTAGCGAAAGTCACCATGAATCGTGTATTCCCTTTGTGTCCCTAACCCATTCATTTTTGGCCAAATAATTACTTTCCCTGGCCAACCACAAAAACGATGCATTTTAGCATAGACAGCGCTTGGACACACATATTTCAGGCCTAAAAAGCCTTGAGAATTCAATTATTCGGGGAAAGCTTATGGAGAGAGACTGGAGCGTCAGGGCACGGTGGGAAAAAGCGGAAAAATCTGTGGTTTTACGAGCGCCCCAGGGTGACATGATTGGCATTCATGAGCTTACGCATTTTCTCTTTATTGGGCTTTTCCACCACCCCACGCTCGGTCACGATCACATCCACCAATTCGGCAGGCGTCACGTCGAAGGAGGGATTCCAGGCATTGGCACCCGGGGCCGCCACGCGTTGGCCACCGTATTCCAGGACTTCATTCAAATCACGCTGTTCGATGGGGATATCCGCGCCAGTAGCCGTTTCCATGTCGATGGTGGAGATCGGTGCCACCACCATCACTTTCACGCCATGATGACGGGCTGCGATGGCTGCGCTATAGGTGCCGATCTTGTTGGCCACATCACCATTTGCAGCAATGCGGTCGGAACCGACGATCACCCACTGCACCTTCCCCGCTTGCATGAGTGAGGCTGCGGCCCCTTCTGCAATGACCGTTACGTCGATTCCGTCTTGTAATAGCTCATAGGCGGTCAGACGGGCACCCTGTAGCCAAGGTCGAGTCTCGTCGGCATACACATGATCGATCCTGCCTTGAGCCACCCCGCTACGAATTACACCCAGCGCAGTTCCATAGCCGCCTGTCGCTAACGCGCCGGCGTTGCAATGGGTTAAAACCGAAGAACCGGGTTCGATAAACGGAGCACCCAACTCACCCATCTTTCGACACGCGGCGATGTCTTCCTCGTGAATGGCAAAGGCCTCTTTTAACAATATTGATTCGGGGTCTTGGTCAGTAGGGAGCCTTTGGATGAGTTTTTCCATGCGCTCAATGGCCCAGAACAGGTTTACTGCCGTGGGTCGGGCCGCCGCCATGGTCTTGAAATCGTCGACGATGGTGGTCTTCCAGTTGGTTTGGTCTTTTTTCCAGCGAAAACGCGCCGCCAAGACCAACCCGTAGGCGGCCGTCACCCCGATGGCCGGGGCCCCGCGCACAACCATATCGCGTATTGCCTCTGCGACGGCATTGCTGCTGCTGTAGCTAATCCACTCAGACTTGAGCGGAAGCAGGCGCTGGTCCAGAAGCTTGAGTTGTCCTTCGTCCCAGTCTATGGCGATTGATCCGTCAATATTGCTCATTTGTTACCCATACCCTTTCGTCTGAGGACGACATTGTCGGCGATCTTATATAAAAAAACCAGTCACATCGCATATCAATTTTTCAAGAGAAATAAGAGACTAGGAGAGCGGTCTTTCACTGGATAGACGCAGACATTATGTCAAGGATAAGAAAGAAACATCTGCGATCAACCTTGTTAAATTGGGTGTTATTTGTGTGTCCCCCCCAAATGGGCCATTCATCATCAGGGTATAGCGGACGAGTTCTATGCTTGCTGCCCTATGACTCTGGAGACCATAAAATGCGACCATTTAAAAAACTCATCCTGCTCACTGCGCTTTTTGGCGTGCTATCTTGCTATCTTGTTTCAGCCTCGGCCCAATTCACGAATATTTTCGGTCTAGGCCCTTACCAACTAAACGATATTGCCTACGATTCCACAGGCGGCATTGCGGTAGCAGTTGGTAACGGCGGTCACGCTATCATGAGTAGTGATCTCACCAATTGGTCAGATATCCGATCAAATATACCCTTTCCTGCCGATGCGTCGGATTTCAAAATTCAGGGTGTAATCTGGGATGGAGGGCGCTTCCTCGCAAATACCAAAGAATACATATTCGCCAGCACCAATGGCACCAGTTGGACACTGCACGGAACATTCACCATGCTCTCTGTTGGTGAAGTGTATCCAATCAAAAGGCTGGGAAGTAACTATTTTGTGGTAGACAATGCAGGCGCCTTGTATCAAAGCAGCGATGCTACGACATGGACTGGCACCTCTGCGGCTACTTTGGGATTTACCAATAATGCCAGAGCGATTGCGTTTGATGGCACGACATACGTGATCAGCTGCAACGGCGGTGCAATCTATACCAGTACCGATCTCAGTACCTGGACGGCGAGGACTTCGGGTATTACAACAAACCTGGAGCAAGTTGATTGGGTCAATAGCAAATTCATCGCGTATGGCCTATCCGGTAGTATGACGCATAGTGCCGACGGTGCCACCTGGACAGCTAGAACATTTGGCACTTCCAAAACAATGCAGGATTTGGAGTTTGATGGCACTAACTACGTGTTTTCTTCCAACACCGGTGCAGTAGTCAGTCCCGATTTGTCGAGCTGGGCATGGAAAGCCTATGGCCTAAGCGGAACAAGTTATACCCGAATGATAAACAGCGGTAGCGCACTCTATGTGGTTGGTGCAGGGTCGGGCGTGATTAAAAGCACAGACAACGGCAACACATGGGCCTGGGGTGGCCCAGCCTTGGAAACGTTCGCTGATGTCGCCACGAATGGCTCAAAAATTGTGGTCGCTGGTTCTGACATTTTTGTCACCAGCGACGCAAGCACCTGGTCGGCTGCGGGCTTGAGCACCATGAACTCATTAAAATACAGTGGCACGCAATTCATTGGCTCGACGGCCAGCTCAAATTTTGTTTACAGTGCTGATGCAACAACTTGGACCAGTAATGCAACCCCTGTGGTCGCAAACGATGTCGCTTACGGGGCGAGCATCTATGTTTTAGTGGGTGGCAGCGGCGAGATTTACAGCAGTACAGATACCGTGACCTGGACAGATCGTACTCCCGCTACTTCTACAATCTACTTAAAATCTGTTGAGTTTTTAAATGGAAAGTTTATTGCCGTAGGTCAAACCGGCAAGGTCTTTACCAGTATCGATGGCGTGAGCTGGAGCGAAATTACTACGGGAATTACAGCGAATATTCGTGAAGTCGCCTATGGTAATGGGGTCTATGTATTCAGCGGAGTCAACGGAAAAATCTACACCAGCTCGGATTTAACTACATTCACTGAACAAACCGGTACCTTTCCTACCTATACTGTCGGATTCAATGGTAGCTACTTTTTTGGGTTTAATCTCTCCTACTTTGTCACTTCCACAGACGGAGTTACGTGGACTTCAAGTGTCCGCACCTACGGAGGGTCACACATTTATGGGGTCGCCACGGTGGACAACAGAATTATTGCCGTTGGAGCGAACAGTCTCGTTGCATTGCAAGACAGCCTCACCATTCAAAGCTCTGACACTGTCAACATGGTGGGAGAAAATGCAACACCGGTCACACTTGATGTGTCCTTGGCATACAAACCTTCAGGCTCCGTTACCGTTGCCATTGGAACCGATGCGCAAATGAGTGTGGACCAGTCCAGCCTTACCTTCGGCACGACAGACTGGGATACGCCACAGCAAGTACAGGTTTCTGGGGCGGATGACTTTATTCAGGAAGACATTGTTTCATCTGATTTGACATTCACTGTGACAGACGCCAGTGCAGCCGTCCTTCCGAACTACGTGCGTGTTGATACCTATGAAGTCCACGACGATGACTTTGCCGGGATCACACTACCTGCGGGCTTCGAAGGTAGCGGCATTGCTGAGAAGGGCACCAAAAGTTATACGGTTTCCTTGAAGACACAGCCTAGCGCAGATGTAACGGTAAATATTGCAAACGATGGTAAAGTCTCAACAGACAAAACCTCTTTAACGTTCACCTCGGCCAACTGGAATACCGCCCAAACCGTGGTAATCACAGCGGTCAACAACACCACAGTAGATCCTGCCGTTACAACCGTGTTGACCCATAGCTTCAGCTCTGCAGACACCTATTACTCGGCATTGCCAGATTATCCGGTTACACTAAACGTAGCAGACGACGAATCAGTGGGTGTTACAGTGACGGCAAATGGGGGTTCTGTGAATATTGATGAAAACGGTGGAATCGATACTTTCACCGTCGTTCTGGACTACGCGCCTGTCGATGATGTCACCGTTGCCATATCAACCTTACCTGGGTACGCGTCATTCGATACATCCTCCCTCACCTTTACCAGCAGCAACTGGAACACTGCCCAAACGGTAACGGTTACCGGCACGGACAATAACATGGCCGTAGGCGACACCGGTCTACCCATTGGCTTTGCCGTTTCCAGCGCAGATGCCAATTACAATAACTTAACAGTTCCCAATCTAGACCTGAACGTGGTGGAGGATGATTTCGTAGGTGTGGTATTTAATACTTCCAGCATCGGTGCTTCGCTCAATGAAGGCGAAACCAGCAGCTACACGGTTGCGCTAAATTCGGAGCCCTTTGCGGATGTTGTAATCGATATTACCACCAACACCTCTGCCGTTACGCTGGACAAAACCCAACTCACCTTCACGGCGGCGAACTGGAATATTGCGCAAACCGTACAGGTAAACACGGCCCAAGACAATATCGACAAGAACAATATTACGGTGCAAATTACACATGCTTTGAGTAGTGCCGGAGATTCAGCTTACAATGCAATGTCTGACAAACCAATCGGTTTTTCCATTATCGAAGACGACATTGCCGGAATCAGCCTGTCTCAAAGCGCCGGCATTACCCTGGCTGAAACCGGAGGCAGCATTACGACAGATATAACACTTGATTCTGAACCCACCGCTGACGTAACAATCACCTTGAGTGCAGGATCGAATCTGTCACTGAGCCAGTCTTCCTTTATCTTTACCGCAGCCAACTGGAATACGGCACAAAGTCTCACCATCACAGCGGTGGACGACAGTGCCTTCACCGCCAGTAGCTATATCAGCGATGTAACAGTCAGCATTAGCAGTACAGACACGGTCTACTCTGCGCTTACTGTCAGCGCCATCTCTATCACCATCACTGATAACGATACGGCTAGCGAAGAGGAAGAAAAGAGTGGTGGTTTCTTTGGAGCCGTCACCTTTGAATGGTTGGCCTTATTACTCACCGGCCTGTTTTTCCGACGAAGAACTTAATCAGTTTTCTAACTTAGAAAATGCCCTCTCCTGGTAGAGGGCATTTTATTAAGCCGTCGCCACCAGACCTATGCGCACGGCCTCAAGGGTGGCTTCTGCGCGAGACGATACATTGAGTTTTTTGTAGATGCTCTTGATGTGCCCTGCCACGGTGTTATCACTCATGGTCAACATGGCGGCGATTTCCATGCGCTGCAGGCCCTTGGCAAGGAGTACCAGCACCTCTGTTTCCCGTTCAGACAGCTTACTTCTGCGAGGAAATCCCTTATCTTTTCTGACGCTGCGCAAAATCTTGCGCAATACCGATGGCGTAAACGGCGGCTCCCCCACGGAAATACCTCTAATGCGTCGAATCAAGTCTTCTCTAGACTGTTCTTTCAAGACGTAGCCCTGCGCACCCGCTTTCATGGCACTCAGTACGTGATGTTCATCATCATAAATGCTGATAACCAGGGTGAAGGTTTGAGGACACTGCTCGGTTAGTGTGTACAGCAAGTTTATTCCGGAACCATCCGGTAAACTGATATCGACCAAAGCAAGATTATAACAATGTGTTTGTAATAGTCTTTCCGCTTCTGTTATGGTCGGTGCTGTGTGAATCGCTATGTCAGGAAAGGCGGAATTCAGGATATCCGCAAAAAAGGCTTGAGATTGGGAATTGTCTTCAACGATTATTGCGTTTTTCATGGCTTAATTATTTGCAACAAATCCGCTTGCGTCAACCTGGAAATCATGGGTTAACCCATATGGGTGTATTAATAAAAAACAATAACAGTTTTAATTACATAACTTTACCCCACGAGTAGTATTCAGGTGGAAATCACGGCACGCCCCTTGTCTCGAATTACCCTTCTGGTTGCGTTGCTGATTCTCCTCACAGGCTTGGCAATCTTAACAAGCCTGCAACTTGGCAAAACGTATTCCTCGCCGCTCCAGGCAAATGAAAGTGGATTCCTGGCTCAACCCAGCTCCTCAATACAGCAGACAAACATTGCGTTTCCTTATCTCCTGATTTCAGGCACCGAGGACCGTGTGCAAATTAGAAAAGAATTTTTTATTAACATCCCAGACCGCTATCCCACCTATCAGCAATACAACGAGGTTTTTGAATTTCAGGGAAAACTCTACCTGGAAGCAAGTAAGGGGTCGATCGTTTTAGAGAACGAGGCCAACGAAAAAATCACACTCGAAACACGAGAAATTTCTTTGAGTGATTTTGCCTTAAAGTTTTGGCTCATGCATGCCATGGCCATCATCGCCGTCGCTGTGGGATTTAGCGTCTGGTATTTTCGCCCTCAAGATAAAAGTGCGATTCTGTTTTTGCTTTCTGGACTGGGCTTTTATCTCATTAACTACAGCACTTCGATCTATAGCGATCGAACCATTCTGCTACCCGAAGCAACACTGCGTTTTTTCTCCGAACTGGGGCACTTTGGCGGACTGCTTTTTCGCTATTCACTCCTTGCCCTGTTTTGGAATTATCCAAAGCCGTTGCACACGTTTCCAGTTACACGTGTACTATTTTTTGTTATGGCCTTGCTCTGGCTCAATCAAACCATGCAGTGGTTTGAGTGGCCTATTCATGCCTTTCATGTACATTCGAATCTACCCACGTTTTTACTCATGGTCGGGTTTATCCTGTTTCAATGGAGGGCAGCGGGAAATGATCCGCTGGCCCGCGCCTCGCTGCGCTGGATGGGTTTTGCAATAGCGATCACCACCGGGCTGGCCATTGCCTTGTATTTTGTTCCTCTGGCACTGGGAACTCAGCCCATTACCTCGCCCACCACCACCCTGGCCATCGTGCTACTGATGTATCTGGGCATTAGTCTTGGGGTAAGAGTGCATAATCTGTTCGAGGTCGATCGCTATTGGCTGAATGCCAATATATGGTTCTTCACCGGGTTTCTGGTGATTGCCTTTGATGTTTCGCTGGTGTTTTTCTTTCAAATGAATAGCAGCCTGGCGGTGGCCCTGTCCCTGGCCTTTGTTGGCTGGCTCTATTTTCCACTCAGGCAGTCCCTCATTTCAAGATTACTCAAACTCAGGCAACACAATCTTGCAGACTATCTACCTCTTATTGTCAGTTCCTGTACAAGTCTCAATTCTACAGTCGCCAACCAGCAATGGAAGCGCCTGCTCGATAGAGTTTTCAATCCAGGCGCCATCTACACCGGTGAGCCGCTTGGGCAGGCACAAATCAGCTCCAATGGCGTAGTGTTATTGACTCCTTCCCCGTTTTCAAAGCTTTCTTATACCCTTGAAGCGAAGTTACAGGGAAGGAGTCTTTTTAATGATAAAGATATTCGTCTGGCAAATGAACTGCACCAACTGGCGCGTTCGATTCTGGAACTGGAACAGCAAAAGAAAGTGGCGGCCTCACAGGAACGAAGCCGTATTCTGCGTGATCTGCATGATGATGTGGGTTCACGACTCCTGACCTTGTCGCATATCACCAAGGTGGAACACATTAACTCCACTGCACGGGAAGCAATACAATCATTGCGTGAAATCATGAACAGTCTGGATAGTGAACAACAGTTTGATCTTGAGGATGTGTGCGAAGATTGGCGGGAAACTCTTTTGGAACGATGTCTGGTACATGGCTT
>JAOUPJ010000170.1 GCA_029879945.1 Gammaproteobacteria bacterium | reverse complement strand
AGACCCAGACTCTTCCGACTGACCTCCGATAAAGCAATCATTAATCGTATGGGCTTCAATAATTATGGAGTTGACCACCTGGTAGCGAATATCAAGAAAAGCAGGTATCGCGGTATAGTGGGTGTTAATATCGGAAAGAACGCAGATACACTTATCAATCAGTCAGTAAATGACTACCTTTTGTGCATGAAAAAAGTCTATCAGTATGCCCATTATATTACGATCAATATCTCCTCGCCGAACACGAAACAATTGAGAGAACTGCAAAACAGGCAAGAATTGGAAAGCTTGATAAATGCAGTCAAGAATGAGCAGAGAAGCCTGGAAGCAGAGTATAAGAAATACGTACCCGTTGTTATAAAGATTGCACCAGATTTGGAAAGTGGTCAAATTAGTGAAATGGCATCATTGTTTTTGCAATTCGAAGTGGATGGGGTGATTGCCACGAATACTACGGTTAGTCGCTCCGGATTGATCGATGCTCGCTTAGCGGAGCAAGTTGGAGGCCTTAGCGGCGCGCCGTTGAAAGAAAGATCGACCGATGTGTTGCGCGCTTTGGTCGATGCGTTAGGGGGGAAAATTCCTGTCATTGCATCCGGTGGTGTAATGAATGCCCAGGATGTAGTGGATAAATTGGATGCTGGCGCGAGTTTGGTGCAGCTATATTCTGGCCTGGTTTATACCGGGCCTACACTCATTAGAGAGTCTGTTGATGCAGTGAATCGGTATGAGAGTCGTTCCTGATTTCGAAAATTCGATAGTCAATCTCATGGCCAGTCTACATGGTTGCTGCGGTTGGCAGAGTGGAGTTTACAAACCACTAAGTGTGCTGGACGCCGATAGACTTTCCAGTTCCGACAATATTGTGCTACTTGTAGTGGATGGCTTGGGTAAACGCTGGTTGGAGTCTTACGCTTCTGGCGGGCTGTTGCACAGCCACCTGAAGCATACCATGTATTCCGTTTTTCCTTCCACAACGTCAGCAGCGCTCACCAGCTTTGCAACAGGGCTTGCACCCAAGCAACACGCTGTTACTGGCTGGTTTATGTATTTACAGGAAACAGCCTGTGTAGCAGCTATTTTGCCCTTCAAACCCCGGATTGGCGGTTCAACGTTTTCAGAGATGGGTATAACGATGGAAGACGTGTTAGGTCTGTCGTCCGTGTATCCTCACTTGAATCGTAAATGTTTTGTGGTGAATCAGGAAGGGATTGTTGAAAGTGAATTTAGTCGACTGGTAAACAGCGGTGCCACGCGGCTCCCATACAAGCGGCTGGATGATTGTTTCAATCAAATGACCGATATTGTGAGGGCACAAGAGGAAAAGCAATTTGTCTATGCCTATTGGCCAGAGTTTGATGGTCTATGTCATTTATATGGTGTGGAAAGTAAAAAGGTATCGACGCATTTTGAACATATAGAAGCTGCAATCGAGCGCTTTGTGGAGTCGATAAAGGGAACTAACACCAGCCTGATAGTGACAGCCGATCATGGACTCATAGACACCGGGGCTGATAGAGTGATCCATCTACATGATCATCCTGTGCTGGAAGATTGCTTGCAAATGCCTTTCAGTGGTGAACCCAGAGCGGCGTATGCCTATGTGCACGGGAAAAAATTCAAACAGTTTGAAGACTATGTCTCATCTGAATTGAGTGAATACATGGACTGTTTTTCAAGTGAGTCTTTATTGGATGAGGGGTATTTCGGTCTAGGGGAATTGAACAAAAAGTTGTTACAAAGGATTGGGGATTATGTTCTGCTGCCCAAGAGTAACTATGTAGTTAAAGACAAAATCGCCGGGGAAGGGGAGTTCAGTCAGATCGGTGTACACGGTGGACTGAGCCCAGAAGAGATGGAGATTCCTTTGGTGATACTTAACGTTAATTAAAAAGCCCACTGCAAAGTGGGCTACGGGGTTTACGCACTTTTGAACTCGTCAATTTACTGAAGTAGACTTTGAACCGCTTCCGTTTTCAATATGTTCGAGACTTGATTGCTGCAGCGCACCGCATCTATCTCTATATGCTTTGATTCTGTGATATCTTTCAGCAGCGCAAGCATTCCAATTCCCATTGAATCCAAACAAACAAGATTCTGAAGTGTAACACGACATCTTCTAACATCAGATACCGATCGCAAAATTGAAGAAAACGCTGGATAGTCATCCATCGAAAGTTTGTCGGTTACTGTAATTTGGAGTTGGCTGCTATGCTTGATATTTAGAAATTCAACACTCATTTTACATCTGCCCTATATTTATTTTGTTCGCACACATCGCTTAGCTAACAATTATGTTAGCGGAAACTGGCCAATTTTCTATGTAGAGTTGTGCCTGATTAATACGTAGGAATTCGTCCTACAATTAAATTTTCCGACAAGTCAAGTAAGACGTCAATTAAGTCAATAAAATACAATGTCCTGGTGTTTAATTTGAACTGATTCTTAATTGGATAATTGAGAAAAAATGATTGATGCTACAATTTGCTGGCGCGTGCTCTGGTATGTGGATGTGTCTTTAGCGCAGGTTGAATTTGATTTGGTCTTTCTTTAACATGATTGAGACGTTTTCGGAATGAGTCTGGATATGAATCTGGTAGCTAACTATTAATGAGAAAAGGCCCGAACCAGTCGAGCCTGATGACTTGTAGGTTACGCAAATAGCTTGCTGACTGGTCCGAAATTTATCAACTCGGAAACCTGTTTACTACAAGAGACAGTCTTTATTTGAATATTATTTTTGCCAGAAATTTCCCGAATTAGTGCTAGCATTCCAAGTCCAGCAGAATCAATTTTAATAATGTTATCAAGAATAATTTTACAATTGTCTGTAGGCTGTATTTGAGTCACTACAGTAGAAATCTCAGGATAGTCTTCCATAGTAAGATTTTCGCGAACTGTTATATTAAGTTGGTGGGTCTCTGGCTCTCTAAATAATTCTATGCTCATAAACATTTCCTTTTTCTGTAACTTCTCACTTAAAGTAATCGTCCGGTTGAGATTGGCTTGTATAGAAATTAGGCTGAATAGTTTGTAGTCGCCAGTCTTACATACAAGTAAGGATGGATATAGCGTGCATAAATTCAGATATAGATTGTATTTTACATGCGCTTTATCGAAAACTGATGTAACTTTTTGCGTCAGAATGTATGTTGAAGGTGATTCTAGTTGTCTGGAAAAGAGAAAAAATAATCAGGGATATGGCTTGCCTTCATTGGTCGCTGAAAATAAAATCCCTGTGCTTCCGAGCACCCATTCTGTCTCAAAAAGTCAAGTTGCTGCTTGCTTTCCACTCCTTCCGCGATCGTATTTAGCCTTAGCGCACGACCAAGAAATATAATTGTGCTGGCTATTGCGGCAGAGTCGAGATCGTTCTCAATATCCATCATGAAACTTTTATCTATTTTAAGCGTGTCAATGGGGAATTTCTTTAAATATGAGAGTGATGAATAGCCAGTACCGAAGTCGTCTATAGAAATTCGAATCCCCAGTTTTTTGAGTTGTTGAAGAGTAGAGATGGTTGATTCGTTGTCTTTAAGCAAGGCACCTTCGGTTATTTCTAATTCAAGCATGCTGGGAGTAATATTTGTAACTTCAATTGCTTCGAGAACATGTTCAACAATTTTGCCTTCTTTGAAATGCGAAGTTGAAATATTTACTGCAACACGGTAAATGTCTAGCCCTGTTTTATTCCAGTGAGATATTTGGCGACAGGCCTCAAGTATCGCCCACCGGCCTATGTCCACAATTACTCCGCTTTTTTCCGCGATAGATAAGAACTCCAGAGGTGGAATTACACCAAATCTGGGATGATTCCAGCGTATCAGCGCTTCACAACCAACTATTTTGTTATTAACTACGTCAACTTGCGGCTGGTAGTAAAGTTCAAATTGCCCCAGCTCCAACGCTGAACGAAGATCGCTGTGTAGTATGAGGATTCGATGAGCTTGGCCAGCCATTTTTTCGCTATATAAAATACACGCTGTTCCGCTTTCCTTTCGAGCCAAACTGAGGGCCTTTTCAGATTTAGTTAAAAGACCATCAGCGTCTTTTGCATGATTCGGGTATAGACTAGCACCGATACTCACAGTGATATAGATTTGTTGGTTTTCGATTAAAAAGGGCTCTCTGAAAACTGCCTCAAGTGACTTGAAGATAGGAACATCGTTGGCTGTCTCACATGAAATAGGAAGAAAAAAAGAAAACTGGTCAGCCCCAAAACGCGCGAGTGTTGTGTTTGCCGGAAGCCGATAAGCTAGGCGCTCTGACACACAGATAAGAAGTACGTCTGCAAGATGGTGCCCTAGCGCCTCATTGATATCTTTGAATCGGTCAATATTAAGGGTAATCAGAAGAGCCGTTAGGCTGTTTTTTCCAAGTCTTTGAATTTCGTCATTAACAGTTGCCCTATACAAATTTCTGTTCGCTAACTGTGTTAGCGGGTCGTGGGTCTCCTGAAAAGTATGGCCAAGTTCCCTTTCGAGTACCGGGATAAGCCGCTCCAGATTGTCTTTGTAAATGTAATCTCTCGTTCCGTGCCTCATAGCATGCAGAGCGGTTGTCTCGGGAATATCACCTGAAACAATTATAAAGGGAGTCTGAATATTTTTTTGTTTTACCAGTCCTAAGGCATCTTCTGAATTGAGTGAGGGAAGACTGTGGTCCGCAATAATTGCATCCCATTTGCTTTCGAGCGCAATTTTAAGGTCACTTTTATTTTCTACTCGTCTGAATGTGGTATGATAGCCGGCCTTTTTTACTGTTGCTATTACAAGTAAAGCATCGTCCTCAGAATCTTCAATGAGTAGTAAGCTTAATGATCGTTTACTCTGTAAAGTTTCTGCCTCTATCATATTGTTATCCTCAGGTACTTTAGCATTTTAGGTCGAAAAAAGACTGCTTTTGAAAAATAGAATAGGTCGCTAGATCTTCTTCGAAACGTTGAATATCAATATTAGAACTAGTATCTTGTCAAATCAAATTCTAATTTAAGGGGTAAAAAAACTACGCGAAGTCTGGAGAAGATAGAAGAAGCTTGAGTAATGCTGTAAGGAATTTTCAAGCTTTTGCGTAGTAACCTTTTATTTCTACCCATAATTCGTCTCTCGTCCTTTGTGATTTAGTCACATTTGTCACTAGTTTATAGCATCTTCTGAGAGAGAGTTGTTAATTGCTAAAGCACTGAATATGTAGTAAGACAAGAGAGGGGGTGGTTGTAGGTGTTTTTCCTACAAGACATATCTATGAAAGTCTGAAAATTAACCGGGATGTAAAAATTATTTATCCAAAAGGCCTTCCTTAATTACGTAGTGGGTGAGTTCTGCGTTGTGGTTCATATTCATTTTTTTCAGTATCCGGGAGCGATAGGTGCTAATGGTCTTTACACTTTTGTTTAGATCATGAGCAATATCGGAAACACTTTTTCCGGATGCAATGAGGCGCAATACTTCATATTCCCTATCTGAAAGGGAATCATGAGGCGCCAGATTTTCTGGCGAGGTTACAACAGTGGCTAGTTGTTCCGCAACGGCGGCGCTAATATACTTTCCACCAGCAAGTACCTTGTCAATTGCTTTTTGCAACTCTTCAGGTGCATATTCTTTTGTCAAATAGCCGGCAGCTCCCGCTTTAATAGCGCGTACGGCGTATTGGTCTTCCGGGTACATGGACAACATCAGTACAGGAAGCTTAGGGAAATCTTGCCGAATCTGCTTGAGCAATTGCAGTCCGTTTTTGTCGGGTAAGGAAATGTCGAGCAAAACGAGATTATATGGATGCGCTTTCAGTAGGCCCTGTGCCTCATGAGCGTTTGCGGCAGTGTCTATTTGTTTGGCATGTGTAGAGTGTTGCACAATCTGCTTTAGACCTGTGAGAATAATGGCATGATCGTCGACTATTAGAATGTTCACTATTTTTATCTCTTATTCTGTAAGCGGTATAATCGCGCTTATTGAGGTACCATTTTCTGGTGTGGAATCTATAATTAAAGACCCATTGAGTGCGTTCGCACGTTCTTCCATCCCGACGATACCGTACGACGTAAAACCACTGCATTTTTTGTATGTAAACCCTTTACCATTGTCTCGGATTTCAATCGACAAATTACCCTGTCGAGAGAAAATATGAACGACTACGAGATTTGCGTCAGCGTGCTTCGCAACATTGGTTAGCGCTTCCTGTATAATTCTAAATACTCCGGTTTTTTTCTCATTAGGAAGCTTTATTTCTGTTTCAATAACGGTAGAAATTTTCGCTTTCAGTTTATAGCGGCTCTCAAACTCCCTCACCAGCCATTCAATTGCAGCGACCAGGCCCAAATCGTCCAGGATACTGGGGCGCAAGTCAGATATTATTCTGCGCATGGAAAGGACACTTTCCTCCGTGACATTTTGGAGAACATGGATCAGTTCAAGTATTTCCTGGTTTGGGCAACTGTTTTGGAAATGTTGGAGAATGTGAGAAAGACCAAGTTTGATTGCGACCATATTGCCGCCTAGATCGTCATGGATGTCTCTGGCAAGTTCGCGCCGTTCGTTTTCCCTTAGTCTCTCCAGATGCAAGACGAGTTGTCTGTATCTTTCTTCGGATTCTGCCAATGCCTGTTGGGACTGAATATGACTGTTCGTTTCTTGTGCAAATCGTATAGCGTTGTCTATGGCGGTGCCCAAACGGAACAAGTTGTCTTTTATAAGATAGTCGTGAGCGCCAGCTTTTATTAGCTCTGTGGCCAGTTCCTCCCCTATCGCACCGGAAACGATTAGAATCGGTGGTGAAATACTTGTTGCCGCACTAACCTCCGCCATTACCTCTATCGAAGTGAAACTAGCGAGATTATGGTCGGTAATGACGACATCGATATCTTGGTTTTCAACTTCTTTTCGTAAGCTCTCCAGCGTGTCGACCACTGTCAATTCGAAGGTCAAACCGCTTTCTAGTAGCCCGAATCTAAGGAGCTCAGCATCGTCAGGATTGTCTTCAACATGGAGGATGTTGATTTTTTTGACTGATTCCTGGTTTAGTTCTAATTCAGTGCCCGGCATCTGCTATTAATTTCCTTAGTATTTGCCACTAAATCGGTAGTAGTCTTTGCTTGCTTGAATAGTTTTATTAACTGGATCTCAATAATTGAGTGACATGCTTGGGTACCCTATCAGATTTTGCTAATCTTCCGATATAAGACTAGAATAGAAATTAATACTAAAAATAAGGTATTTATATGCGGTCTTGTAGGATTTTGATGGTAGAAGACAATCCTGACGATGCAATGCTCACCCGCCAGGCCCTAGTCGAGGCGAGTGTATCGTGCAGCGTAGAGCATGTTACGGACGGTTTGGAAGCGATTGATAGGCTGGGTTGTGCAACTCCCGATTCGGCTCCTGCGTCCAAGTTGCCACACCTGATTTTACTCGATTTGAAATTGCCAAAATTAGGTGGCTTGGGCGTTCTAGAAAAGCTCAGAGCAAATCCAGCAACTCGCTGTGTCCCTGTTGTTATGTTTACTACCTCAACAGAAGAGAAGGACATTTCAGATTGTTTTGGCAAAGGTGCGAATAGCTATGTACAAAAGCCTGTAGACTATGACGAGCTACTGGTATTGATGAACAAGGTCTCCTATTATTGGGGAAAAATAAGCCAGTCTCCCATTTCTGACTAGCGCTGATTTCCCAGGTGTACATCGCTAGCCGTCGCTGACCTGGGGCCACAAGAAAACATGAAATTTGCCCCCATTCCTTCCTCTGAAACCACCCATATTTTTCCATGATGGCG
>JAOUPJ010000169.1 GCA_029879945.1 Gammaproteobacteria bacterium | reverse complement strand
TCCTGGCGGAGCCAGCACTACGTCAGCCGTGTTTTTCTGCGGAGGCTGCCCGCTAGGAGCAGGTCTGTTGCCGGCTTTCACGGGAGCAGTGGCTGGTACCGTCTTAGACTCATTGCTCCTTGCAATACGCGTCCACTTGGCTAGATTGGCGTTGGCCGCCGCACGAACTACGTCTAATAGCGCACTTTTCTGTTCAGACAAATAGCCTTTAACACCCATTTTAGGCTTGGTGATGATTTCCACCGCGCCCTGCTCCAGCGCCTTCATGGTAATTTCAGCGCCGGCATCCACTAAACTGGAACAAATCACCACGGGAGTTGGCCGCTGCCTCATAATATTGCTGAGAAAGGTCAACCCGTCCATACGTGGCATCTCTATATCGAGAATAATCACGTCGGGCCATTTTTTATCAAGATAGCGTTGTGCAAAAATGGGGTCCGCTGCGGCACCTATTACCTCTATCCCTGCGGCCGATTCGAAAATGCCACATAACACATCCCTCACCACCGCCGAATCATCTACTATCAAGACACCGATTCTGGACATCCCTATTTCCTCTGCAACTGGTAGATGGAGGGTTGTATGAGAGTAAGCCGCTTTGAAATCGAACCCAGGCTTTCTGAATGGCCTACAAAAAAATAACCACCCAGTTTGAGTCGATCTGTTAAACGATCTACGAGCTTAATTTTTGTGTCCATATCAAAATATATCATAATATTTCTGAGGAATATCGCGTCGAAAAAACCAACATTTGGCAAATCTTCAAGTAGATTTTTTCTCTCGAATAACACACGTTGTTTAAGTATTTTTTTTACCATAACGCTGCCAGCATGACTACGGACACCCTTCAAACAGTATTTTTCCAGATACTCCTTAGGAATATATCGACACCGCTCCAGACTATAAACACCGTCTAAAGCAGAATTAATAACCGTTTGATTGATATCTGTACCATAAACTTCCCAATTGCCTTTACCCAAAGTTTCATACATTTCCATTGCGATCGAATATGCCTCTTCCCCTGAAGAACTGGCTGCGCTCCATACTCGAAATTGCACACTGGGTTTATAAGCTTCTTTTGCAATATTTTTAAGGAAATCAAAATGCTTATTTTCACGAAAAAAATAGGTTTCATTCGTAGTGAGTAGATCAATAAGAACCTGAATTTCTTTCCCTGATTTGTCGTTTTTTACAATTTTGTAATAATCAGAAAAACTTTCGGTTTCGTATTCACGAAGCCGTTTACTTAAACGGGATACAACCAACGCCTTTTTACCGTCGGATAAGTTTATACCAGCCAATTTGTAAATTAGATCGCTGAATTTCGCAAATTCATCATCAGTGATATTTATACGCAGGACTGAATCTGTCATTGATGAGAGGCTATTGTTTATCTATCACTTTCCAGATCAGAATCAACCCCTGCCTCATGCGAATCTGAGACATTGGTTTTGGATTCTAAATAGCCAGCAAATTGGGCCGTTTCACTCAACGCAGCCAATTCTTCTACCGAAAGTACTTTATCCTTGTTTAGCAGAGTAACAAATTTTCCGCTGAGCTTCCCCATACCCCATATGAAATCCGACCTTATACCGGCACCAAGACTGGGGGCTGGTTCGATATCATCTTCTAGAATATTAAATACTTCATTAATCGCATCTATGACTACACCGAGATCAATGTGATCTTCGCCATATTCCAGTTCCACAATGATGATACAAGTTCGTTTAGTAATCTCACCTGATGGTTTTCCGATTCTCGCCGCCAAGTCTATCACAGGGACTACACTGCCACGAAGATTCGTAACACCCCGAATATAACGTGGAACCGTAGGGATACGCGTAACATTGGTATATTCGATAATCTCTTTAATATCCAATGCACTCAAAGCGTAAATCTCTCCGTCCACCGTGAATGACAGATATTTAAGGTAGTTACCTTCCAGTTCCTCCGCGCCCAAATCATCCTGGACAGCTATATTTGCGTGGGTTATATCGGACATTGTCTATCACCTCGCATCGAGTGGCTATCAGGCATTACGAATGGTTGACTAGGCACGCCCACCGCCATTCACTCCTAAACCACCTGCAATTGTCGTATTAATCAACTCTATATCTTTCAGAGTTAAAACATTTTCTATATTGAGCAAAACTAAAAATTTTTCCCCTATTTTGCCCATTCCCTTGAGAAACTCCGTCTTCACTTTCCCACCCAAAGTAGGCGCGGGCTCAATATTTTCCGGAACGATATCAATTACCTCATTAACTGCATCAACCACTATTCCTACATCTAATTTGTAACCTTCAGACATGACCTCTACTATTACCACGCAGGTCCTACGAGACACCTCCTGCGGTTTGCGCCCGAGGCGTATGGCGAGGTCCATTACGGGAACTACGTGCCCTCGCAGATTAATTGCACCACGCACGAAATCCGGCATCATGGGTACGTCTGTGATGCCACCATATTCAATAATTTCTTTTACTGACAGTATTCCAATTCCAAAATTTTCATTACCCATTTTGAAAGACAAAAACTTATCCGCGTCACCTTTTGTGGGTTGTGCGCTATTTACGGCCTTGTTAAACATTTCACCTCACCCGCTTACCCTGTTTTTTCAGACTCAGTGTAAAGTTGAAGACAAACCGGCTGAATGGTCACCCCGACCCACAGACACTGCCCCATGCTCATGCACTGCTTTATGAACGAGCCCGGGCACATCCAATATTACAGCAACTTCACCGCTACCAAGAATAGTGGACCCACTAACACCCTTTAGATTTTCAAACACCTTTCCTAAAGGCTTAATGACTGTCTGAAATTCACCGAGCAGATTATCCACAACCAACCCGGCCGCTTGGCCGCCCGTTTGAACCACAACGATATTTTCCCGTGCGCCTTCTTTTGGCGGCGAACCAAAAAGATCACCCAGCTTCAAGAAAGGCAAAACCTTTCCTCTGAGATTGATATAGTTATTGTGGACAGTCGCACCAAACTCCAGTTCTGACAGTTCGATACACTCCACGACCATATCGAGGGGAATGACGTAAGTAGACTCCCCTACTTCCACTAAAAATCCGTCGATTATCGCCAAAGTCAGCGGTAGCCGGATATTGATTATAGTTCCTGTACCTTTATTGGTATCGATATCAACCGTGCCACGCAATGATTCGATGTTCTTTTTGACCACATCCATTCCAACGCCTCGACCTGAAAGATTTGTGATCTTTTCCGCGGTGGAAAACCCTGGCTCAAATATCATTCGGTATATTTCACTGTCCGTCCATTCCTGATTCGGATCCAGCAAACCTCTCTTCACGGCTCTCTGAAATATCTTGTCCCGATCCAATCCTTTTCCGTCGTCTATCACCTGTATCACTATGCTTCCTGAGTCGTGAAAAGCATTAAGCTTTAGAGAGCCCTTGGAAGATTTTCCTATCTTTATACGCTCATCTTCTTGCTCAATTCCGTGATCTATCGCGTTTCGGACCAGATGCATCAGGGGATCCCCAATCTTTTCTATCATGGTCTTATCGAGCTCCGTTTCTCCGCCAGACAAAGTCAACTCGATATCTTTATTCAATTCTCGGCTCAAATCACGCACAACGCGTTGAAAGCGACTGAAAGTCTCTCCAATTTGCACCATACGTAATCGCAATGCTGAATCACGTATTTCTTCCACGAGTCTTGACATTGAAGAAATTGACTCTAGCAGTTTTGAGTCGCCCGAATTTTGTGCCATTAAATTGGTGGTCGCGCCTGCTATCACTAACTCTCCTACCAAATTAATCAAAACATCCAGCTTGTCTGCATCTACCTTAAGCTGGTTTAATCCAACAGCCTTCCTTATTTTGGTCGGATTGTTTTCCTTTTCTTCTTTAATTTTTTGTGTCGCTATTTTTGCTTCAGGTATAGTATGGGTTTTCTCGACCTTCTTATCCTCTATCAATTCCATCATTTCTTCCAGGGAAAGATTCCCATTTGATAGAAGGGCATCACTGAGTTCGTAGATCTCTGCGGGTAGTTTTTCGATCCCTTTAACGTAATCCCAGATGTGGGTTACAGGGGGCACCATGACTATTTCACAATCTTCCTTCACAAACTCAAATACTCGTTCAATTTCCGCTCGAGTAGCACTTTTACTTTTCAAGATAACCAAAAAAGACAAATAGCAAACCTCCGGATCTGCCATCTCAAGGCGGGGCATTCTACTTGTTTCAATTTCAATTTTTTTAATTTCACCCAGCTTAGCCAGATAGTGAAAAAAAGACCTTGGGTCTAAACCGTTGCGAAACACTTCTTCTTTGAAATGCAACTCCAGCTTCCACTCGACCATTTCAGTGGTTTCAATTTTTGTTTCTTGTTTTGTTTCAGCTGGCTTTGGCGGCTCAGCAGAGGCAAAATCAGTGTCCTCAAGATAGCTAGTGAGCTCACCGAGCACATATTCCCCTTGCTGCCGGTGATCATCATCAATCGTCGTCTCCAAAACCGCTTCTTCAACAAGTAAGCCAAGATAATCCTTTGCGCTTAAAAGCAAGGCAATCAGATCAGGTGTTACTTTAACTTGCCTAGCTCTAAGTGCTTCCATAAGGTTTTCCAAAACGTGGGTATATGCTTCAACATCATCGAATCCAAATATTCCAGCAGTTCCCTTTATGGTATGAGCAGAACGAAACATATCATTGATGATATCTTTATCTTCGGGATCAGATTCGAGGTTGAGCAACGCCGTTTCCATATTATCCAGGAGCTCTCTGCTCTCCATTAAGAAAGTATTTTTTGCTCTATCAGACATAAATTACCTCGATTCCCTTTTTGCGGTTTGCGCGAATTCTACGCAGCAACCAGTTGTTCTGAATATCGATACAAGCTTAATAGCTCCTTCACGCATCCACTCGCATTGATCAAAGTAACACTTTCTCCCATTTCTTGTTTTTCTTTTTGAAAGAACAGGAGAAGCTGAAATCCAGCCGTGTCTATTTCTTCAACTTCATGAGTGTCTATTTTGTGCACCCCTGGATCGTGAATAGCCCTTGTAAACCAGTCTTTAAGCAAGGCAACCTTATATATAGTTATTTCACCTTTCAAAATCAGCGCGTCGTCTACAATTTCCGCATATTCACACTGTTCTTCAACTTGCTCCGTGGCAACCACTTCAAGGGCTGAATTTGATATATCATCAAAGACATTCTTCTTCGGTCTTTTTTCTTTAGTGGCAGACACTTTCTTCACTGCCTTTTTTTTTGCCGGCGTGCTTTTTTTCTTGCCTACTGCTTTTTTTGCCATATCGATCACCTAATACTCTATGGTAAAATCAACTTTGATACCGCATCTAACATTTGCTCTGGTTTGAACGGCTTCACCAACCATGCCTTTACGCCCAATTCTTTACCCTTTTGAATCATCTCTTGCTGTGACTCGGTTGTAAGCATAATAATTGGAGTAAATTTGTAGTTCGCATCTTGCTTAACATGACTAACAAACGTGATGCCATCCATACCTGGCATGTTCACATCGCTAACGATTAGGTGAATTTTGTCACCGTTTAGCTTTGTCAGCGCCTCATTACCATCTCCCGCTTCAATTACATTATATCCTGCACCCGTTAACGCGATCGACACAACCTGCCTTAGAGACATTGAGTCATCGACGATCAAAATGTTTTTACTCATCGTTCACCTCCAACTTAGAAAAAATAAGCGTCGCCGCCACCTGATCCATTCTCGCCAAATTCTTTCGAGTGATTTTTCCTTTCCTCTGCCATGGTATAAGAGCGTTCCATGTCCCCCAGCCATTTACTAACCTCTAGAGGCTTGCACGCGTCATTGACCTGTTTCGCCTCTAGATTTTTGTCAAGAAAGGAAGCCAGGTCTCCCATTTGCTCCAGAACATGATAGAGAATTTGACTCACCCTATCCTGGAATTGCAAGGAAACCAGAATATCCTCAATTTCGGACTTTATTCCTTTGTTGTTCTCTTGCAACATGGATGTAGAACCCTCTAATCCTTCTGCATAGCGATAGAAACGGTCCAGAACCATAATTATCGAGGTTCCCGATTGCAGTTGGGCTGATTCGTCATCTTTTCGGGTTCTCTCTGCTGCTTCAAGAACTGCGTTCATCGATTCACTTAACTGTGTGATTCTTCCAACAATCTCAGAGCCTGTCTGCCCCGATACCTGAGATAGATTTCGCACCTCGTCCGCAACGACCGAGAATCCTCTTCCCTGTTCACCTGCCCGTGCTGCCTCTATCGCCGCGTTTAGCGCCAAAAGATTGGTTTGTTCCGCGACTTTTCCGACTGCTGTAGCCATTTCTTTCATTTCTTCAGTGTGCATCTGTAGTTGCCTAAGCTTTTCCAATAAATCATGCTTCGAAGACATGGCCTGTTCTAACTGTTTCACTAACACACTTAGATCCTGTCTACTTGAATCAATCACATTGTCAATGCTCAATCCTTTTGGATTCTTAGCGTTCTTCCCAACACCACTCTGTGTATCCTGTGTAATCTTCGCTATTCTTTGCACCAACCCAGAAAAGCGCTGAGAAAGTGTGTTTATTGCCAGCTCGGTTTGGCTCCTTCCTGTTTCAATCTGTTTCATCCAGATAGGCAGAGCCTTTACACTGAATTCATCGAGTCCTTCTGTAAAGGTAGGACCAGCAGCTTCAGTTGACTCATCCTCTTCTAGTTCGGCTTGCCTCTTTTCTGATACGATGTTCAACACACTTCTTAAGTGAGCGATCCATAGTACCCCTAAAAATCCTGTGGCCACTATCGAGCCAACCTGGTATTCCCAAGTCACCAATAGAAAGTAATTTACGGTCAACATCAACAACAGGGGCAGACCGTAAGTAAGCAGCTTTCCTCGCGCCGACATCCTTATCCCACATAAAATGTTTATTACAGACGCGAATGTTGATAACCCTAATCACATGCGATACACCCGCGGAGGATGGTTTTTATCCTCCTTCTTGTTATCGGTTACAATATTCCACACTGAAGGCACCTTCAGGCCACAATAGGCGGTCAACTAGTACTAAAGGTCGACATCAACCGCATTTACTTTACGGTTAACTAAACAGTCTGGCATCTACCTGATATTCTTGGAGAAATAATGCGCATTGGAATCGATCTAGGGGGCACCAAAATTGAAATTTGCGCCCTGAACGCCGAAGGACAGGAATTGCTCAGGAAGCGGGTCGCGACCCCTCAAGGCGATTACCCGGCCACACTAGCGGCGATTTCTGAGCTGGTTCTAGCCGTAGAAAAGGAATTAGGAAGAAAAGCCACTGTAGGCATAGGAACCCCAGGAAATAGTAATCCTGTGAGCGGTCTCATCACTAATAGCAACTCAGTTTGGCTAAATAAGAAACCGCTTGTAAAAGACCTCGGGCACCTGCTTTCCCGCACTATTCGTCAGGCCAATGACGCCAACTGCTTTGCACTCTCTGAATTCGTCGACGGAGCGGCTAAAGGCGCAAACAGCGTCTTTGGAGTCATCTTAGGAACAGGGACAGGAGGTGGGGTGGTAATCAATGGCACATGCCTGGTTGGTTCGCATGGAATTGCAGGCGAGTGGGGACACAACCCGCTTCCTTGGCCAGAAACCTATGAGTTACCGGGGCCAGCTTGCTATTGTGGCAAACACGGCTGTATCGAGACATTCTTGTCCGGTCCAGGTTTACAATCAGACCACTTCAATTCGTTTAGTGAGAAACTCTCCCCGCAACAAATTGTTCAGCAAGCCCGTGGCGGAAACCAAAGGGCGAA
>JAOUPJ010000208.1 GCA_029879945.1 Gammaproteobacteria bacterium | reverse complement strand
CACTGGGCTCAACAATATCACGGCTTGTTGGAAAGTTTTTTTATTTTATTGGCATTCAAATGTCCTACACAACATATAGAGTGTCATATCCTATGAGTAATCTCCAACTTTTTGTCGGCGCTGGATTTGTCCTTACGGTATTTGTGTTAGCAATAATGACAAATTGGAGATCAGGAGTGCCACTCACCGTGTTGACAGCACTGCTGCAAGATCCTTTGAGGAAGCTTGTGGTAGGTGAGCCTGTTTGGATTACGTTATTGTCTGTGTCGCTATTCGTTGTGACAGTGTTCTCGTTTGTATATCAGAACAAGGGCCTATCACTCTCGTCAATAGCCGGGTGGCACCTCTATATTAAGGTACCTGCAACGTTCTTTGTAACCATTACAATGATCCAAATTGTACATGGATATATAAATTTCGGAAATCCTATTGTTAGCATGATGGGTTTTGTAACCTACGTCGCACCGTTTGCTGCGATGATAGTGGGATATCACTATGGAAAAGAAGTAAAAAACGTAAACAACTATTTGAAAGCAATTATTGCAATTTGTGGTATTAGTGCTTTTAGTATCTACTTGGAAGCGAGTGGGATTAGCTCGCCAATTTTTGGCAGTGTAGGGGTAGGTATCAATATACATCGTGCCGGAATAAACTTGGAGGATTATTCGGGTCTATTTCGGAGTAGTGAGGTGGCCTCGTGGTACATGGTTACGGGTGTCTGCCTTTGCTTTGTGTATGTAATGATTAGACCAAAATCACGCATAAATTTACTCATATTTTTGTTAATTGGATTAATGGTGATTGCCGCGCTTTTAACAGGGCGAAGAAAAGTAATTATTCAGCTATTGGTATTCCTTTTTATCTCCGTGTTTCTTGCCATGTACTATCGTCGAGGCGCGCAACAGTTAACCACGATGTCGATAGTTACCATTGTTGTTGGAACAACTCTAATCTATCAGGTCGAAGACCTTTATTTGTTGATAAAGGACTATTTAACAACCTCATCCACACTCCTAGACGATACGACGGAAAGAGGAATATTGGGATTTAGTAATGCAGGATGGGTTACCGACACACATGGTCTTTGGGGGATTGGGGCAGGTGCGGCGACGCAAGGGGCTAGGCATTTTGGTTTAGGGGACTTGGCTGTAGGCGCATATGCCGAGTCTGGACCAGCCTTGATTATGTTGGAGCTTGGTTTGCCAGGAGTGCTTGCAACGGTGTGGTTGTTACTGAGTATGTTTTTGCATGTCAAGAGAATCGCAGACCGTATAGCGAAGATTGACCAAACACTATCACTCTATCTCTTTGGCTTGGTTGCCTATTTGGTGAGTAATGTTGCTTCCTATTCAGTGGCTAAACAGGTGTTTGGGGATGCAACGATACTGGTGCTCATAGCCTTAACTGTAGGTATGCTCTTTTCAGTGCCGGACTTGGCCGAAAAAATTATGGCTTCGAAAGAGGCTAAAAATAAGGAATTGTCACAAGAAGATCTTCCCGGTTCGAAAGCAGTTTAACAATTTGTGTCATCACGCCCTGTAGCTCGCAAATTTTCTGTGTAATCAGACACACCTTTCTAGTAAAAAATTGAAGAGTTGTAGAATAATAACAATTTCACAATATATCTACTATGCGCCAGGAGTACGTTTCAGGGTGAATAATATCGAGAAAGTGTCTAAATAAGCTATAGTTAAAATATTGGCCGGTATTAGACTACTTAATCAAAACCAAGCATAACCACCCGAAAAAACTAAAAAATCTTGCCATTCGACCGATACTCAAACTAGACAAAAACCTTAGTTTTAGAATCGATTCCCCGGGGTGGTCAATGGTCTTTTGGAAGAATAGAAATTCGGTAGTTGTGTTGTTTCTTGGCCTTATTCTTATTCCAACTCAGGCTTGGGCAGAGAAAAAGGACTATGTATTAGGTGTATTCCCCTTTGTACCCCTGGCAAAGTTAGAAAAGGCCTTCTCCCCTGTGGCCAAAGATCTGGAACTAACCCTGGATAAGAAAGTAGAGCTTAGAAGTAAACCAACATTTACCAAATTTTCTGAGGAGATCAGAAATCAAAGTTATGACATCGCCTTTGTTCAACCTTTCGACTATGTGACCGCCCATGACAAGTACGGCTATCTGCCGCTTGCCCGACGCAATACACCACTCAACGGCGTGATATTGGTTAGCATTGATAGCGATATTAGTTCGATCGAGCAGCTTAAAGGTAAGGTGGTTTCTAGTCCGCCTGAGGTTTCAGCCTTGGCTCACCTCACGAACATGGCGCTATCTGAAAAAGGCATAAATGCTAAAAAAGACGTAACGCGCATCTATGCAAAAAATCACTTCGCCTGTATGCAAGCGGTATTGCTCGGTAAGGCACAGGCCTGCGGCACCGCGAAGAGAGCCATGGCGCAGTTTGAAGATAAGGAAATGAGTAAGCGGTTCAAAATCATTGCGCAAACGCCCAAAATCCCACATTCACTTTTTGTGGTGCATTCTCGCGTATCAAAAGATGAGAGAGAAATGCTGAAAAATAGAATCATCACTTGGGAAAAAACCGCTACCGGGAAACAAATATTGGAGCGTAGCAATCTGGTTCCTTTTGTTGAGGCACACGATAAAGAGTACAACGTTGTACGAAACTACCTCAAAACAAACTAGCAATACATGCAAATCCCACTTTCCTCATTAAAGTATCGCATCGCCTTAACCATATTTATTCTCGAGGCGATCATGGTGACGG
Source organism: Gammaproteobacteria bacterium (assembly GCA_029879945.1). Taxonomy (GTDB): domain Bacteria; phylum Pseudomonadota; class Gammaproteobacteria; order S012-40; family S012-40; genus JAOUPJ01. The sequence continues at coordinate 3,750 of JAOUPJ010000208.1, read as the reverse complement.
TTGTATTAGGGAACACACTATCTTTCACTCAAGATGTTACTGCCAAACAATTTGCTGAAAGTGAGAAGGCGATCGTTAGTGTATTGGGGGACCTCAGCCGGATCGCCCTTTTTTCCAGTGAACTGGATGATCTGCAACAATACTTGGACCGTGTTGCTGTAGACCCGCGTGTCCAAACCATCTATGTGGGAGATTCACAAAAAACGGTAGTCGTGAGCACTGATTTTTCCCTGGTCGGTAAGCCCGTACCTGCTTTGTCTAATAGTGAACAGTCCTTTTGGCGTACTGCGGAACTGGGTAGCTACGGTAGCATTGCCGTAGAGTTTTCCAATCAGGGATTGCAGCAGGCTACCGAGCAAGCAGCAAGAAGGGGAATTGCGCTGGCCCTTTCCGGTATGGGTACGATCGCATTGGCGGGCGTGTTTTTTGGATATCTGCTTACGCGCAGGCTCACTGTATTGACCGATGTTACCCGCAAATTTGCGGAGGGGAATCTCGATGTACGCGCAAATCTAAAAGGATCAGATGAAGTTGCATCCGTGGGGATGACCTTCGACGCCATGGCTTTCAAGATTACCCAGGATATTCGAGAGCTGGAAAAACGTCAAACTGAATTGCAAGCAGCGAGAGATGAATTGGAGCATCGAGTTGAGGAGCGTACCGCTGAGTTAAACAAGGCCAACAAAAAGTTACAAGAACTTTCCGAGATTGATACGTTAACTCGTCTACCGAATCGTAGACGTTTTGACGATGCGATTGTGGAGGCGCTTGCCGAGGCAGAGTATCACAGGGAGCCTGTGACCCTGGCCGTGTTGGATATTGATCATTTCAAGAAACTCAACGATGAACTGGGGCATTTTGAAGGGGATGTCTGTTTGCAGAAAGTGGCCTCTGCGATAAAATCCTGTGCAAGTCGACCTAAGGATATGGTGGCCCGCTACGGTGGTGAGGAGTTCGTAATGATCTTGCCTTCCACAAATGGGGCGCAGGCGGTCAGAGTTCTGGAAAAGGTTCGGAAAGAGGTGGAAAAACTCTCAGCCCCGGATCGAAAAATCTCCATAAGTATCGGCTATTGTACAGTGGAGAATGGCAATATCAGTGTAGAGCAATTTTTCAGGCAAGCCGATGATGCGCTCTATAAGGCCAAAGAGGGAGGGCGGAATCGGGTGGAAAGGTACTGATTTATTTAATGAAGTCAGCCCGGAGGAATATCGGGTCGATCTGTGTGTTAAAACAGATATTGATATTTCCGGTAACGAGTTGGGGCTAGTAAAAATAACAATTCCCGCCGGGCGCTATGCCGTACTCAAACATATTGGCTCAGACGATACGCTGGCAGATTCCATCAAATATCTCTATGCAGACTGGTTTCCAGATAGTGGAGAAGAGATGCGAGACTTTCCGCTCTATGTGCAACGTGTGAAATTTTTTCCCGATGTGCCCGAGAACGAGACGGAGACGGATATCTATTTGCCGCTAAAATAGATTTAGATTCTGGCGGACAAGCGAGCTTGTCTGCTTTTTTCACCATACACTTTATTTTTTGTTCGCTTCTGAACTCTTCACCGGCCGTGCCTCAAACGAAGGTTCGATACTCAAAATCTTGGCCACGGTACCAAAGCGATGAAAATCGGCCACACCGGGATAGTAGCGCAAGGTGACATGAACGCGGAGTCTGTCTTTTAGAAAACGCGGAAAGCGATCGGCATTCACCGCATAATAGAATTTCCCGCTATCCGCAGAAATACCGAAGTAGCCGAAGTGATCGGCGTTGTAAACGATCGTAGCATGGGTGGTGACGAGGAACTGCTCGTCGAATAACAATGCCCGTCTTACTGGTTTTTTGTTTGTCAAAAGACGATTGAGAAAATTATTACAGTAATGCGAAACCCGCTCTAACATATCGGTTACCACCGTTGCTTCGATGCCAGGCTAATTCCCTTTCACAGACTTCGTGACAAACAGCGCGGGATCAACCCTGACATTGTTCAAACTTACAGACCAGTGCAAGTGAGGTCCGGTCACGCGTCCTGTCTTACCGACCGAGCCAATGACCTCTCCTGTCTTGATTTGCTGTCCGGGCTTAACACCCAGGCTATCCATGTGGCAATACATAGTCACTAGACCTTGACCATGATCGATAAACACCGTGTTGCCGTTGAAAAAATAATTTCCAGTCTCTATCACCTGTCCAGGTGCGGGTGCCTTAATGGGCGTCCCTAAGGGGGCAGCGATGTCCATACCACTGTGGGGCCGGCGCGGTTGGCCATTAAACACGCGGCGAGATCCAAAGGAACTGCTCTTGCGGCCTTTTACCGGAACGGCGAAATCTAGAATTACATCGTCATTATCGGACCAATGCTTTAGTGCCTTGCCGATGCGTGAGCGCTCACTTGTTATTCGTTCCATGTCGTTTGTATTGGGCTCGACCATGCGCTTATTCTTAATTTTCAGTTCCTGCGTACGGTATTTCTTGTCCTTAATTGCAAAGGCCATTTCCTTAGAAGCGCTTCCATGATTGATCTGGATCTTGTGTTCACCCACTTCGGCTGCCAAGGGAATCCCCACAATGGCATGCCATTTATTGTTTCGAACGATGGTCATTACGGGCAAATCATAGAAAATGACTTGGGGTTTGGCTTCAGACTTGTCTATTTTAAGATCCAGAATTGCGACGCCGCCTGGGACCAGGCTTTGAGTAGGCAGGGCCGCTGCGAGTGTCGAAAAAAGCAGCAGCGAAATTAGCAGGACTATTCTATTCATTCATAACCTCATCAACCGTCAGACGCAGCGCACCTTCCCCCAAATTCGCATGGACCACAGCGCCCGCACGGGTTTGCGAGCTCTGGCGCAGAATCTGGCCTTTCTCGTCTCGCAAGATGGAATAACCACGAGAGAGGGTGGCCAAGGGGCTCACTGTTTCCAGCCCTCGACTGTGTTCGGCCAGCCGCGACTTTTGTAAAGCCAAATGTTGGCGCATCAAATTAATCACGCGCTTTTTCAATTGTTCAATATGTAGACCCTGGTGACGAATCTCAGCCGCGGGGTTGTGTTGCCTTAGACGCGCACTGAGTACCGAAAGCATGCGTTCATATTGCCTTAGAGACTCGCGCGTGCTACGGGTGAGTCGGGATTCCAGCTCATCCACCTTCTGGGTAATGATTTGCAAACGCCGTGACGGGTGCTGTAAGTGCTTGAAAATCTGATTAAAATGATGACTATGCAGCTTGAGTTTGTTACGCATGGCGTGGATAATCTGTCGCTCCCGCCTTTCCAGGGCCTGGACGATTTCCTGGCCATCCGGAACAACCATTTCGGCGGCGACAGACGGTGTGGGCGCCCGCTTATCGGCGACAAAATCGGCAATGGTGAAATCCACTTCGTGACCCACGCCGGAAACGATGGGAATGGGACAGGCATGGATGGCCCGGGCCACTTTTTCCTCGTTGAAAGGCCACAGGTCCTCAAGGGAACCGCCGCCACGGGCGAGGATGAGCACATCGCAGTCCCCCCGCGTGACCGCCTTATTGATTTGCGCCACGATCTGGTCCGCTGCCTGTTCACCCTGCACCAGCGTGGGAAAGATCAAAACGGGGATAGAGGGAAAACGTCTACCCAGCACCGAGACGATATCTCGAATGGCCGCACCCGTGGGCGAGGTGATGACACCGATCTGGCGGGGCATGCGGGGCAAGTCCTTTTTATGGGCGATATCGAACAGGCCCTCTTTTTGGAGACGTGCCTTGAGTT
>JAOUPJ010000015.1 GCA_029879945.1 Gammaproteobacteria bacterium | reverse complement strand
CCATAAACATTTTGCGGCCCGACCGCTGTGAGGGGCTCAGGTCTTGGGTTGGTGTTGATAGCTTAAGATCACCAAACACAAAGGGGAAGGCGATGGCGTAGCGATTGTGATCAGGCCAGCCATTCTCCGCAGTATGATAACGGGAGTTCGGTTTTTTTAGTTTCATAAATTGGTGGCGGATAAAATCCACCACGTCTTCTATTTCAGACGCGCTCAGTGTACTGGAAAAGGGCTTCATTGCCGTCCCACTTCGCCCCTCTCGCACTGCCCTGAGCATCTTGTCACGACTGAGGGACTCAACGGAAGTATCCATGAAGGAGCGGGGCTTGGGTTTGAGAAAGCTTGCTGCGACCGTTTTGGCATCCCCGTTATATCCATGACACATATAACAGCGATAATTATAAATTGCACGCCCGCTATCCAGCCGGGCGCTCGTGCCGACCGAATCTAGAGACTTTTTTTTTCCCTTGCCTGCTTGACGAGCTTGCCATTCCCTTTGACATAGGCCTGGAATACGAATTCGGCCACATTTGCAATTTCCTGCTCATTCAACACCTTACCCCAGGCCGGCATGACTGTGCCCCGCTTGCCATCTCGGATAGAGCTAAATATTCGGGGACGATTCAACTCGGTTTGAGAGGCCTTGGAGGTGAAGTCTCGCGGTCTTGGGCGATTGAAGTGTGCTCGGGGACCATTTCCTTTGCCTTCTTCCCCATGACAGGTGAAACAGTTATTCATATAGAACACGCCACCCTTTTGAACATCCCCTTTCAGATTCCCCGGCAAAGCCAAGCGCATATCTGCGGCCTGTACCACGGGGGGTGAAACTTGGTGAGGATGTGGCGCGGTCGCCTTGTGCGGGTCTGATACGGCCTCCCCTTGCATGAAACTGCTTCTGATATAGGTCACCACTTGCTTGATCTGTGTATCGGAAAGCCTATCTCGGAATGACATCATCGCCGTACCCGGCCTTCCGTGGGTAACGGAGGTAATCATGCGCAATTCGGAAAGCTCTTCCTTGGCCTGTGGCGTGGTAAAGTTTCGCGGTGGTGGCGTTAAGCTATTCCGCGCCCACACGGCAGTCTGGCCGTTGTCGCCGTGGCAGGCCGCACAATGCTGTACATAAATTTCCTGCCCTGCTGTTTGATCGTTTCCGGATACCACTGGAGATTTCTTTGTTTGGGCCACCTTCATAAACGAAGCCATGACATAATCTGTTATGGCGGAAATTTGCTCGTCGTTCAAACGTCTGGCATAGCCCACCATGGCTGTTTTGGCCTTGCCTTCTTTAACAGCCTGAAAAAATTGTTTTCTGCTGAGCCGATCGGCGAGTCCTTTTTGGGTAAAGTCTGTCGGTTTGGGCGTAAGACCACTGGCACCCCTCCCTTTACCGTTACCCTGGGAGCCATGACATTGGCTACAAAACTTCCCATAAAGTGACTCTCCCTGCTCTGTTGCACTTAGCAAGGCGGGAAAAATCAACAATAGAATCAAAGAGTAGTAGACTACGCTTTTTCGAATGCCAGGATAGATTCGCATCAGATGCAGCTCAATTTTCCAATTTTTATTCATAAACAGGGTGGAAATTGTGGCGCAAATTGAGGATTTACGCTACCCTACATGACTTCATTGGGGGAGCGTCTATAAACTCTGTTGTCTCATGGACCGAATCTGCACAAACAAGAGTAACATTAAAAAGCGACTGATAAAGTGGTCTAGTCTGCTGGCCGGCTTGGTCGCTGCTATTGCTTCGATCAATATCACCTATAGTGAGACGATCATTGGTGATCCTGTAATGGGCACAAATGACCCCATCCTCGGTTCCAAACATGATTTTTCCGGATTGAACAAGCGCGCGGGCGTAGTGGCGATGCCTTCGGTGGCGTTTTCAGACTATGGAAATCCGTGCATCTATTGCCATGTGCCGCCAGATAAAGCGGATGCCGACGCCGATGACAAGGGCGCAATTCCCGGCTGGAACCGTTTTGAACCCGCGACAGACCGTTTCCGGCTTTACGATAGTATGTACCTGGATTCCAAGACCCGTACCCCGTCCCCCATCAGCCTGTTATGTCTCTCTTGTCATGACGGGACCATGGCTGTGGACATGGTGGTATTCAAACCGGGTAATTTCGACGCGGCAGAAGATGCTGCTTTTCATATGCGCATAAACGGTGAAGACAATACCGTTTCATGCGGCAAGTGCCATAATGGGCGAGTGGCACATGATATCTCTATCAAACACCTGGATACCGACCTGAAGAACGACCATCCCATATCGATGCGATATGCCGGTTTACTACGTTCCGATATCGATTTCCGCAAACCCCATACACCCGGCGGATTTGACAATGGCGTTCGGCTCTACGAAGGACGTGTAGAGTGTGCCAGCTGTCATAATGTGCATAATCCGGAAAAGGATCTGTTCTTGAGGGTCAACTCTGATCTTCTCTGCCAGACATGCCACACCAAGTAGTGCTGTTTTTCCGTTTTTTTCTCCTCGCAATCGCGCTGACTTTAGCGGGGTGCGCTGGCCAGCAACCGCTCAAGCCAATACCACCGCCAGTCTATCCACCGCCTCCGGGTGAAGCCAGATATATCTATGAGGGGACCCTGCGCTCCAGTCACGACATCTCTGAACCCAGTTTTAGCGAAAAATTTCAGGCTGCCCTAACGGGAGGGGAAATCGTTACCGAGGGCCTGGCCAAGCCCTATTCCATCGCCGTTCGAAAAAACCGCCTCTTTATTTCCGATACGCAGCAACGCGCAATCTTCATGTTTGACCTGGAAAATCGCAAAACAAAGTTGTTCGGCCGGGAAGGCCCTGGCTCTTTATTAAAACCATTGGGCCTGGACATCTCCAAAGACGACGAGCTGTACGTGGTGGATATTACCGCTAAGCGTATTGCCGTTTACGACCTGGACGGAAATTATATCAGGGGACTAGGCGACAAAACCCTGTTCGTACGACCGACTGGAATTGCGATTTCACCTGATGGACAAAAGCTCTATGTATCAGATACGGGCGGAATCGACTCAGACAAACACCGTATTCTAGTACTTGATGCGAAGACCGGCGAGTTGCTGCATACCATCGGCAAACGTGGTGAGGACTCTGCTGAATTTAATCTTCCCTTGCAACTCAGCACTGACACAGAAGGCAACATCTATATTGTGGACAGTGCTAACTTTCGTGTCCAAGGCTTCAACCCTCAGGGGAAACACATTGTCAGTTTCGGATCAGCAGGACGACAACCCGGACAATTTTCCAGACCCAAAGGTATCACCACAGATCTGAATGGAAACATCCTGGTTGTCGATACGGCATTTGGAAATTTTCAGATCTTCGATCCCCAGGGTAAATTGCTATTGCATGTGGGAGAAAGAAGCACCGCTGGTGGTCCCGGGCTATTCATGCTGCCCGCAGGCATCGAGGTGGATGAAAATGGCAGAATCTACGTGATCGATCAGTTCTTCAGGAAGGTCGATATTTTTAGACCATTGGAATTGGCGCCACTGAAGGGCATTCCCACGATCTAAGCTTCTATAGGCGTCCTCTCATCTGCATGTTCGTCGAACCATAGCAGCAATTCATCTTTGGCCATGGGTTTGGCCAGATAAAAACCCTGCACGGCATCACAACCGAGAGAAATTAGTAAGTTTAGCGCCTCTTTGGTCTCCACTCCTTCTGCCGCAACCTTCAGTCCCAATTTATGGGCGAGGTCTATGGTCGAGCGCACTATCAAGGCACTGTTGTTGTCATGTCCCAGTGATAAACCAAATGATTTATCTATCTTGAGCTCTGTAACTGGCAATTTCTCCAGATAGGAAAGCGAAGAATAGCCCGTTCCAAAATCATCAATAGAGAATCCGATCCCCAATTCACTTAAACGATCCATTGCCCTGAGTGCTTGTTCCGGCTCTTCCATCAGGGCAGTTTCCGTAATTTCAAAAACGATATTCTCGGGATTAAAATCGTATTCTTGAAAAATACTGGTAATCTGATCTGGGAAGGTGGAGTCTTGCAGATTTCTCATAGATAGATTTAAAGAGAGTTTGATTCCCTTGGGCCGGTTCTCACAGCTAAGACAATTAATAATCGCATTACGAACCAGCCAGCTAGTAAGTGGCCTAATCAAGCCCGTAGTTTCAGACAACGGTATAAACTCATCGGGAAATAGTAAACCGTGCTTGGGATGCTGCCATCGTAATAGTGCTTCCACTCCCGAAAGACGATTAGTCTTCAGATCGATTTTAGGTTGATAGTGAATCACTAATTGACTGGTTTCGATTGCCGTTCGTAACTCACCACTTATCGCGAGCTGGCGCAGACTGTGTGGGTCTCGCTGTGGATCATAGACAGCAATACTTTCGTTATTACGCTTGGCCATATACATGGCCACATCAGCTTTCTGCATTAATAATCCTGCACTATCACCATGCAAAGGAGAAAAGGAAATTCCCAAACTCGTTCCCACGTTTAAGCGCTGCCCCTCTACGATGATGGGCTCTTCAATAACACGCACTATCTTGCCTGCAGTCACCATCGCCTGCTCAACGGTCGTATCGGGCAACAGAACGGAGAACTCGTCACCACCTAAGCGAGCAACTGTATCCGATTGACGCAATAACATGCGTAAACGCTTTGCGATTTGTTGTAGAAGCTTGTCCCCTACATGATGGCCTAAGGTATCATTCACTTCTTTAAAGCGATCCAGGTCCATCAGAATCAGGCAGACAGGATTTTTGCTGCGCTGAGAACTACGGAGTGCTTGCTGTAATCGATCCAGCAACAATGTTCGATTAGGCAAGTCAGTTAGCGCATCATGTAAAGCCTGGTATCGTAATGCGGCGGTACGCGCCTTTCGACTGGTAATATCTCGAACTACAGCAATAAAATATCGACGTCCACCCTGATACATTTCACTGACGGCTACATCGATGGGGAACACAGTGCCATTGCTGCGTCTGGCATTAACTTCTCGTACTGCACCAAGCACATTTGACTCGAAGTTCGAATTGAGAGGCCCGAGAATGAAGTCTTCACTTTTATTAATATTTGAAGGAGCGAGTTTAGCGACCGGCTCTCCAATCAATTCTTCCGCATGAAAACCAAAAATCCTTTCCACAGCCGGATTCACCGTTTCGATGAGACCATCGTTGGTTAACGTCATCACACCATCGACCACATTGTCCATTACTGCGCGAATACGAATTTCACTTGCGTTTAGGGCATCCTGCATGCGGTTAAATACCGTGGCCAATTCACCCAGTTCGTCATTGTGTGTTGCATTGACACGCGCACTGCGATTTCCTTCGGAGACCTGCATAATTCCATCGCGTATCACTGCCAATGGCTTCAGTACATTAAATCGGATAGACAACCATAATGCCAAACCCAGCATCGTGACCAAAACGACTGCCCCACCCCACAGATAACTGCGCATGGACTGGATTCTTGCCTGGTTGGTTTCAGTTGAGAGGGATAATGTTAATATTCCACGCATTTGCATCTGGTCATAACCGTGGCAAGTTAGACACTCCACCCCCGCATCGATTGGCATGGTGACAGTGAGCAAACCAGGACTAGAGGTATCTCTTACTACTTCCCCATTGAGGACACGGTCGATCACCCCTGAGGACAGTGGTGTCTTTAACTCTCGGGGAGCAACAAGCTCTCTTTTAAAACGGGGCTTTCCTAGGTATTGATTTACCGTATCTACCGTTTCCAGATCAGTGAACGCAATGTTTCCATCTCTACGCAATACCTCCACTTCCTTGATTCCGGCGACCCCATGTAAACGATCCAACCATTCTCTGGCAAGCGTGCCACTCCCGTTTATCATCAATGTTTTAAGGCTACCGAGAATTGTCTGAGCGTGAACCTCTGCCTGTTCCTCGCCCTGTCTTTCTATTGCATCCGTTAGCTTGCGCTCTAAAGCAATACCCGCTATGACTACGATAATCAGCAGTATTGTGGAAGTAACGATTGCGAGACGAGTTCCTAAACTATTCATAACATGTAAGCTTTTACTTTGAATATCAACATGATGAGAATTTCAGTCCTGTGTTCCTTTGTTCGCTGGGAACAAACCAAAAAACCAATGCTTACTCGCGGCCAATCGCCTCAAGTTAGGATTATAAATTATAGTAAAACCACGATTATTCTGCTTGTACCACACTCACAAATAGAATCGTATCGAATTTTCTTTTTAGAGTTTTACTGAAAAAGCCAGACATCTGTACGCCTTGACTAAAATGAATAGTCTGTCCGATTTGTGCGCTTAACACAGGCGAAGCCAACCAGATTTCCTGCCCACTGGGCATTGTTACTCTAATATAACTGTAATCTGTAGTTTGTAGAAGTTCTGATATGATTCCCGTGTTAACGAGTGCGCTCTTTTGAGCAACAGCAGGCTGAAATCGATCGGATTTCTCACCCCAAAAACCTATACTCCCTTTTGAGTCTACATCAGAAATCAGAACCTTATTTAAATAATCATTAAAGGTAGTGCCACCGATTATCAACAAGTGCTTGTTATATACCGCCACAGCAAAATTGGCCATGGGGTAGGGCAAAGGAGTTGTTTCATGAAACGGAAAAATCTCAAACTTCTCGCCTACGCTTGCCACCTCTACACTATTTAGATATTCAGTTCCACTAATACCGCCAAAAACAAACAAGTGATTGTCGCTGAACGCTGAGCCATGACCATATCTCCCTTGATTCAGGGGATGAGTGCTTACCCAACGAGAGCCGCCAGATCCTGGAGACATCCACTCTACTGTATTGATTCCTACACCCTTTTGCTGATGATGGCCACCCAGAGCAAGTATTTTATCACCCACCACTTTCACACCGTGCACATAACGAGGCTCAATCAAGTGCTCCGATTCCATTTTCCAGGGGCCCAGTCCACTCTGGGTAAAATCAGCCACCTCCACAGAATCCAGTAGCGTTCCACCAAACCCCCCAATTGCATAAAGTCGATCATTATGCGTGGCCAGCTTGGCGCAGCGCCTTGGTAGCAACAATGGAGATTGATCTCTCCATGCGCCCAGACTACCGTCGGGCCGAATCTTTGCCCTTAGCACTTCGCGTCTTAATATTTTTCCATTAGGGCCACTGCCACCCCCAACCACATACAGGTAGCCCTCATGCACCAGGGCCGCCATAAATCCAAGCTTGGTCGGGAGGGGGGTGGTGAGCCGCCAACTCAATACCTCGGCATTCTCAGACAAGGTAGCCATTTCCACGCTGCTCAGGAATTGACGACCATCCACGCCCCCCAGAATGTAGACATAGTTCTTGTACTGGGCGATTGCCGCTCCTGCCCTAGGGGTTTTCATCGACTGGGTTTGACGCCACCCCTCGATCCACTCTGGGGAGGTGGCGAAAACAACGCTTGTGTCGCATATAGGAAGAATCATGAGGGCCAACAAAACAATAGCCCTGGAGTGTGGCCTCCTTAGCAAGGGGATAAGCACCTAGATCAGGCCGTACAGTCTGGCTACGCCTCCAAAACTGCCCACCCACACGCTACCATCCTGTGCTTTGGCCATGGAAAAGACGTTATCTGCAAAAAGGCCGTCCTTTCTTCGGACAATTTCCACCGGTTTACCCGTTTGTTGATCAACTCTGGCCAGACCCTCACTGGTACCGGCCCAAATTCGCCCCTCGTTATCACGGTGCAACATAAAGACGTGATTGGAAGGTAGGCCCTCTTGGACGGTGGTGTTTGTCCACTTTTTGCCATCATAACGAGCCAAGCCGCCACCCCAGGTTCCCGCCCACACGATTCCGTCGCCATCTACGGATAATGAGACCACATAGTTGGGATTATAGGCAGCGGACACATTGACCAGGCCGTCTTCCACCTTTTGACGGGCGTGGTGCTTAGAGGCCTTACCTGGGTCGTTGTTGAACTTTATATCTGCGGCGACTAGCTCATAGGCCGCCCCTAGGCCTTCCTCATGTTGCCAGTTTTCCCACTTACCAGCCACAAAACGGGCCACACCTTTCTCGGTAGCGAACCACATTTCACCGTTTTTACCCTCTTCCAGCCCATATACCCAATCATTGGGCAAGCCGCCATTGGTATTGGTTAGGTTATACGTCTCCCATTGTGTCGGGTCATCAAATTTTCCCTGTTTGACACGATTCACACCCGACCAGGTAGCAATCCACACATCGCCGTTGCTAACACGCTGCACATCGTAAACAAACTGATCGGCAAGCCCATCGGGAATATTGTAGTTTTTCCATTTTTCGGACTTGGTATCAAAGACTGATAGGCCACCGCCATAGGTTCCCACCATAATGCGTTCATCCAGCACGCTTAGGTGAAATACGCCATTTGAAAGGAGGCTGCCGTTAGAAACATCGTAGAGGACATAGTTATCAGTGCGAAGATCATATTTTAAAACACCGCCGGAAGTGCCCACCCATACAAAATCTCCCAAGGTGGTCATTCCCTTCACATTGCGATTGCCCACACGAAAATGGCTAAACGTGAGCGCACCGCTAGCCGCCGTTTCAGTTGTGGTAGAGCGAGTGCTTGATGGGTGCGCCGGCGCACTGGAATTTCCAACCGACTGACTGGACATACTGCTAGACGTATTCTTAGCAGAACTCAGCCCCAGGCTATAGGCACCAGCAGCCAGGGCAGCCATGATCACGACCAGTGTCGATATGCTTTTGATATCCAGCTTCACTCTAACTCCCCCAATGATCTCATTTTTCTAGTGTTAATCGTGCGACCCCATGACGGGTTCCCGCCCAGATCTCACCCTGTTTGGTGACTGCCACAGCGTACACATGGTCGTCCAGCAGACCTTCTGCTTTTCCCACAGAAGTCCAGCTCTGACCGTCAAAGCGGCTCAGGCCTTTATTCGTACCGAACCAGTAGACATGCTGTTTATCTTGCCTGATCGAATAGACTATATTTCCTGCAAGACCATCCTGGCTGGTAAAGTTTTTCCAAGACTTGCCATCAAAACGGCTGACGCCCCCACCCCAGGTGCCTGCCCAGACCTGGTCTTTGTGGTCCACTTCTATAGCGAACACATAGTTGGGATTGTAACTCGAAAGACCCTCCACCATCACGCTCAAGTCATGTCGGTTTCGGGTACCCAGCCCCGTATTGGGACTAAAAGGCAAGTTCTCAGTATTCGGCGCGCCAAGTCCGTCTTTCTGGGTCCAAACAGACCAGGTCTTGCCGTCGAACATATTGACTCCACCCTCTGTGCCCACCCATAGCCTGTCTTTTGAGTCCACATCCAAGCCATACACCCATTCATTCACCAGCTCTTTCAGGTAGGTGTGAAACTTACCACTTTCGGGAGCGTACGCATTCAATCCGTTCCAGGTTCCTATCCATATGGTGCCGTTTTTCTGCTCAGCAAAAGAATAGACCCAGTAATCGGCCAGCCCGTGCATGGGAAAAAAGGTCTTCCATTGATCTCCCGCAAGCCGGGAAACTCCTCCACCGTTTGTCCCAAACCATTGATTTCCCTTGGAGTCAATCATTGCACTAAAGACATATTCGTTGGCCAGACCTTGTTCCCGCGTATAGGTCGCGATAACGTTTCCATTGGCGGCATTGACCTGCACCAGACCCACCGAGGTACCCACCCACAGAACATCCTTGGTCTCATCATAGGCCAAGGCCCGCACAAAGATGTTATTTCCCACATTGAATACCTCCTGCACCTTTAGCGTATTAGCCGGCGGTATCGTTTCGATTTCACGCCGAGAATCATCGCTACAGGCCAACAGACCCGCGCTCAGCAACACAGCCCACAAGGAAATCAGAATGGCCTGACTCAGGCCTCGCATAGGGTAGATTTTGAGATAGGTCACGATAGGGAGCGTATTCAGTTAGAGAAAGGTTTTAAGGTATGCGATAACATTGTCCACATCTTCATCGGGCAATACCCCTTCGTATCCGGGCATGATGCCCTTTCCTTGTAAAATAAGCCGATACATCTCTCTGTCTGTTTTCATTATGCCTTCACCACGAGAAAAATTCGGCATCATGGCCAACTCCCCCCGCCCTGTCGCACCATGACAATCCTGACAGTGCTGTTTATATACCTCTTTGCCCGCAAAGACATCGCCCGCAAATGCGGGTTGAAAAACAAACACTAAGAGAAATAACGCCAGAATACGAAGCATAGTCTCACCCTAATCCAGAACAGAAATAGTAACAAAGTGGACGAGTATTAGGCAAACACACAAAAGCCGCTCTTTAGCGAAAAGAGCGGCTTTTTGACTCTTATTGATTCTAAATCTAGCTCGGTCAAGCAGACCGAGCTGGTAGGTATTACTTGATTCCCAACTGCATCCTGCGCTCCGTGAACAGGGAATCGTCCAGACCTCGGTTGATTTTGACCTTTTCAACCTCAAACTGGGAAGAGTGTTGCGTTTGAATGTTTTGCACAAAAACCTTATCCCACACCCAGGCCTTGTCCACCTTCTGCCAGGTTAAAAACTGGCGCTTGAGGAATGCGGCATTTTTCGAATCGTAATAGTCCACTCTAACCTTTACGCAACTGTCCCAATTAGGGGTTTTGGTAAAAAATTGATGGCGCTTGGAGTACTGCGGATCTTTCCCCTTGGAAATACTCTCTACAACGTATAATTCTTGGCCGGAAGTCTTGTCTTTCACAGTATCGATCAACTTGTGCTCATCCTCATCCACACCACGGTAGCTAATATCACCGTAAGTGAGGTCGGAACCGAGGAAGCTATCTCGCACATCCCGCACGGAAACCCTTCTGATCTTGCGCAATACAGGCAAATAGATCCATTGTTCAGCATTTTTGTCGCGTGATTTGGCATAGGCCCAACGCATAAAGGCAGCCCCACTGGCATCGGGGGGATAGACGGTAAATAGCACCATTTTGTCCAATATATCATCCTTGCCTTTCATATCTTTCCAAAGGCGCAAATAGACATTTTTTCGCTCATTTCCCGCGCGATCTTTAAGGATGATTGTCAATTGGGTCTGCTGATCTTCGCCGGGGTACTTATTATCGCAATTTTTAACGATTTCAGTACCTGATGGGTCTTTATTAGCCAGAACAGAATTTGGCGCTGACAGTAAGATAAAAACGAATATGAGATACACGGACGCGCTTTTCATCGTACCCATTGAGAACTCCTTTTCTGACTTGACCTGTACGAGATTAAATTTCTTAGATCTTCAATGGCTTGAAGAAAAAGGCAGTGATTTGCCCTGCAACACCAAAACAGATCCATGTAGCAAGCTAGCTACCGGATAAGATATCACATCGCAATTGGAAACAAAATCTATACCAGAGACATAGGCTTACGCGCAAAATGATACAGAGGCCTGTCGCAAACGAAAAAAGGGAGCCAGTAGGCTCCCTTTTTTCTGTATCTTTCCTCTCTATCCAAATGGAGTAAAGAGTTCCGACTCGCTTACCTTATCGAACTGCAGTTCCGCAGGTATCACCAGTAGGATCGGCCAAGCAAGGCTTATTGATACCGTAAGTATCACTCCAGATCCAAGGCTGAGCTGCCAATCCTTTGTTGTCGACAGCAACGTCTGTCAACGCACCTGCTACATCGCCGTTCTTCTCCCAACCAACGTAACCCATATAGGTCTCGATGCTGCCACCGGCCGCTGGGTCAGTGCTTGTAACGATGTCTTGGCCTATCCACTTGAATTTGACTTGATCGCCTTCAACCCAGCTCAGGTTGGTTACCCCTGTTGTGGCACCAGGCTTGACAACTGAACCATCGGCTTTAACCTTGGCGTCGCGCAACACAAATGCTGCATTGCTCTTATCGTCTTGCAAGCCGTTCAGCTGACGAATCTCCAGATCATAGCCCACCATGCCTGAGGCACCACCATTGGGATTGAACTCGGATTTATAGTCAAAGGCAGTGCTGAACGCATCGTTCATATCGGAACGACCTGGGTCTTCGATAGTTTGAAGGATATTTACGAAGGTATTGGTAGTCCCACCAGCTCCTTCATGAAGGCTTCCCCATCCAGAAGTAATCTTAGAGTCGGATTTGAATACCGCAACGTTGGACTGATTATTCGGTGAAACAATACTTTGATTCGTACGAATACCATTTTGAACTGAAGTATTGTCCTTCTTGTTTCTGCGAACCATGCTTTGGTCCACAAAACCCTGACCGTCATCAATAGTAGTGATGAAATAGGTGTAGTCACCAATATCCACAGAAAATTGCAAGAAATCGTTACCAGGTTCAGAGGCAATCTCTTGGCAATTTTTAGGGTTATTAACAACATCACTACATAGAGAAGAGTTACTCATTGTCAGGCTCTTCCCCACTTCCGTCCAGGAAGGATAATCCGTAGCATTCGCCACACCACCGGCTAACAGCAGAGAGACTGCAGCCGCTGAAGAAGCGAACCTTGAACTGTTACGCATAGCAACCTCCAAATTTTAAGGTTTTATTGGAGCACACCCCGCTACAGGCACACCCACTAAGTCGTTATTAGGCAACGTCTAAAATCGTCACACGCAATATTTAACTGTGAAATCTATCACAGTTCACAATACCCGTCAAACGAATACCACTTGAGACATGCCGTCCCAGCCCAACCTCCGCTAAATATAGCGTATCTGATTCAAGAAGATAAGATTGTTTAGCGTTTTGCCATAATCAATTCTAGTTATAGATGCATAATCAATATTTATTTGTCGGTATTGTGCGACAGGGATCTGAAAGGCCTGTGTCACGCACATGCGGATGGGGCCAACGTGGGAAACAATCGCAAGTGTCTGCCCCTCATGGCTTTTAATGATTTCTGATACTGTCTTGTTGAGGCGATCCAGGAGCGCGTTGATGGTCTCTCCCCCTTCGGGCGTATAGCCCACCTTATCTTTTTTCCAATTCAGATATTCCTCAGGATATCTTTCCTCTATTTCATGAAAATAGAGTCCATCCCAAATTCCAAATGGCCTTTCTCTGAGACCTTCCCGTTTCTCAATCTGATTCCCCGTCACATCGGCGATTTCCCCAGCCGTAGCCAACGTTCTTGCCGCGGGCGAGGCGTATATCGCGTCTAACTCCACGTTTTGAAAGAATGTGGCCGCCGCTTTGGCCTGCAGACGCCCTCGACGGCTCAGAGCAGGGTCCTCTTCGGAGTCACAGTAGATCCTGTCTATGGGAAAATCGGTAACGCCGTGGCGCACATAGTAAACTGTGGTGCTTTTTTCCTTGCTTCGCATAATCACTCCCTACTCTAGATATTTTTCTTGCCACTTAAGATATAGCTTGTGCGTGTATTCAGTATATTCTTCTTTGCTGGAAAATTGCTTGGGATCAATGGCATCTAATACGTAGTAGTTGGCGCGATTGTTCTGGGTGGTCATAAAATGCCAGATCTTGTGTATCAGGGTCTGGGGATCCCGCCATTCAAAATCGTCCTGGGCCTCGTAGTGTAGAAACACAGGGAGTATGGGAATACCGGTTTTTAGCGAGATATCAAACGCCCCATAGCGAAAGTTTTCAAAGATTCGCCTTCCTTTGCATCCCCCTTCTGGATAGAGGGCGATACACTTCCCATCTTTCAGGCCTTCCTCTATTTCGGCAGCCGCCTGGTTTCGAGACTCTTTGGATTCTCGCCTCACGTAGAGTGTGCCCGCTGCCCAGGAAACCCGTCCTACTAAAAACCAATCCCTCACCTCAATTTTTGCCAGGGAGTGCACCGGAAACAGGGCCGGAATACCTAAGTCTTCAAATGCTGAGGGATGATTACCTACTAGAATGTATTGCTTAGGAATGGGATGAAGGTTTTTCTGATGTAGACGCAAGTCCACATTCAGCGCCCGGATAAAGGACTTGCACCACCATTGGAACATTTGTGGATAAAACTTATCCAATAGAAATTTTGGGAGCCAGCTCAAAACCAGTGCGATCAGAGTGAACAGACAGAAATCCAGCCAAAAAAACAGGTATTTCAGAATTCGTAATATGTAATAGAGCACCCGGATATCCCATTGCTTGCTTATCCCTTAGATAATCGTAGCGCAAAGAAAATCCTTTAAATCAAAAGCGCTTACAATTTAGACAGACAGCCAAATCGGCAATCATTTGGCAGTACCATATTGTTGGTCCATCCAGCGACTATAGGAGCCATCCATCACCGCCTTCCACCAGGACTCGTTGTCCAGATACCAGTGGACTGTCTGCGCCAGTCCCGTCTCCAGGGAGTGTGTGGGCCGATATCCCAACTCGTGGAAAATCTTCCTTGCGTCGATGGCATAACGCCGATCGTGCCCCGGACGGTCCTTGACATAACGTATCAGCGACGCTGCACCGCTCCCGGTAGCGGATGGTGAGTCTGGATATTTTTGGGCCAGCTCTGGTTTGGCCTGAAAGGCCTGATCTACCAGATTGCAAAGGGTTTGAATGAGGTCAATATTGGTGCGCTCGCAGTTACCACCTATATTATAGGTGTCGCCTACGTTCCCTTCCGTGATGACCAGCTCGATACCTCGGCAATGGTCTTCGACAAATAGCCAATCCCGTATATTCAGACCATCCCCATAGATGGGCACTGATTTACCCAACAACATGTGCAGCAGGGCGAGTGGTATCAACTTTTCGGGAAAGTGGTAAGGACCATAGTTGTTGGAACAGTTACTGGTAGTTACCTCCAAACCATAGGTGTGGTGGTAAGCGCGCACCAAGTGATCCGAGGCAGCTTTACTCGCTGCGTAAGGCGAATTGGGTGCATAGGGCGTTGTTTCGGTGAACGCAGGGTCTGTCGCCCCCAGGCTTCCATACACTTCATCGGTTGAAACGTGGTGAAAGCGATGATGGTCTCGAACCACAGGATTTTCCAACCATACCTTGCGTGCCGCCTTTAGCATGCTGTGAGTACCCTGAATATTCGTTTCTAAAAATGCATCGGGGCCTAGTATGGAGCGGTCCACATGAGATTCTGCTGCAAAGTGCACAATGAGATTCAAGGCCTCTTCGGTCAGGATAGACTCCACCAGCGCCTGATCACAAATATCTCCCTTAACAAAGCGGATCCTGTCTTGCTCCAAGAGAGCTTGGAGGTTTTGCAGGTTGCCCGCATAGGTCAACGCGTCAAGGACCACGATACGATCTTGCGGGTACTTCTTTGCCCAGTAATGGACAAAATTCGAGCCGATAAATCCGGCTCCGCCCGTTACCAATAGACGTGATTTGTGTTGCCTTGCCATACTACTACCCTACTAATCGTTCGGACCAAGACTAACAAAAGCGACACCAAGTTTCATTAATTTCAGTTCAATCGGCCTGTATGGTGAACCGTTATACTATTATTAACACAGAAAAAAATTATGACTCAACAGTGAAAAACCTAAAGCCGTACACCGCTCCATTCTGGTTGAAAAACAGACACGCCCAAACGATCTGGTCTCAAAAACTCAGACGAACGGTCAAGGTTAAACTGGAGAGGGAACGATTCCGCCTTCCCGATGCTGATTTTGTGGACGTGGATTGGGTCGCTGGTAATCGACACCAGGCCAAAGCGATCGGGCTGATATTGCCAGGACTGGGTGGCAATATGGAGTCACGTTATGCGCCGGCACTCTTGAGTTCACTCGCCAAAAGGGGTTGGGCCTGTGGCCTGCTCCACTTTCGAGGAAGCTCGGGAGAACCTAATCACTTTGCCCATAGCTACCATGCCGGTGCCTATGGCGACCTACTACAAATTCTCAAAGTTCTAAAAAGCCGTCACCCAAACATTCCATTGTTTGCGGTTGGCATTTCCCTTGGAGGCAGCATTCTTCTCAATGGCCTGGGCCGAAACAAAGAAATGGCAGACCTATTAACTGCTGCCGTAGCGGTTTCAGTGCCCTATGTGCTTCAGGACGCGGCCACTGCTCTGGATTCCGGTTTTTCCCGATTCTATCAACGATATTTGCTCAATTGCCAGAAACGGCTACTCAAAGAAAAATTCAAACGGGTCGCACCACCCAAGGGGATTCGCTTACAACTTTTGGACAAAGCAAGAAACTTTTTTCAATTTGATGACTGGTTCACCGCTCCCTTACACGGATTCAAGGGAGTGGACGAGTATTACAACGCCTGTAGCGCTTCCCAATACCTGAAAAATATCTCCACACCCACACTACTCGTTCACGCTGTAGATGACCCGTTTATGAGCATCGAGTCACTACCTGCAAAACATCAACTTTCCCCAGCGATAGAAACTGAATTTACAAAGCATGGTGGGCATGTTGGATTTATCAGCGGAAACTGGCCATGGAAATTGGAGTATTGGCTGGAGAAACGTATTCCGGTATTTCTCCAGCCACACTTAAAATATCAGCGAAACAGGTAGTTCCGACTCTACTCAGAGACTCGCATTGCGAGAAAAATCGGACTCCCGGCTCGATTGATTAATAGCGGAACCAGTTTATCATCCGGGAGACCCTTAACCACCGAGTTAAAATGATCAAGGTCTTTTATATCAATATTGTTAACCATTAAAATCACATCACCACGCCGAACTCCCGCTTCACGTGCCGGGCTGCCCTGTTTTACATCATTCACAAAGACACCACCCTGGTCTTTTAGCTGCATACGCTCCCGCTGCGGTGGAGTAAGCTCAACCACTGAAATCCCCAGTCGACCTTCGAACTTTTGGGAGTCGCTTTCGTTTTTAGAGACCTTTGTATCATCTTCACTGGGTAGCTCACCTATCATGACTTTAAGCATTTTACGTTTGCCCTTGCGAATGATCTGCACAGGCACACTTTTATCGATTGGTGTAATACCCACCTTTGGGGGTAAATCCGACGAATGATCAATTTCCTCACTGTTAAACTCGACCACAATATCGCCTACTTCGAAACCAGCCTTTTCAGCCGGACTATCGGGCAACACCCTGGCGACCAGGGCACCATGAGGTTTTTTCATGTCAAAGGATTCTGCAAGCTCTCGGGTAACA
The DNA here is from genome assembly GCA_029879945.1 of Gammaproteobacteria bacterium. Classification (GTDB taxonomy): domain Bacteria; phylum Pseudomonadota; class Gammaproteobacteria; order S012-40; family S012-40; genus JAOUPJ01. The sequence continues at coordinate 5,965 of JAOUPJ010000015.1, read as the reverse complement.
TCCTGTATCAATACACCCAGCCAACCTCGTTTCACATAGCCGTTTTTCTTGAGCTGTTCGACTACATTCATTGCCATATTGATGGGAATTGCGAAGGACAAACCCATATAGCCACCCGTGCGACTGTAGATCTGGGAATTGATTCCGATAACTTCGCCCTTCAAATTAAACAAGGGTCCACCCGAATTTCCTGGGTTTATGGCAACATCGGTCTGGATAAAGGGAACATAATTTTCTCTAGGTAAACTCCTGCCTTTGGCACTGACGACACCAGCCGTAACCGAATAATCAAAGCCAAACGGAGAACCGATCGCCAATACCCATTCACCGGGCTTTAACTTTTCGGAGTTGCCTAAACTAACCTTGGGTAGATCATCGCCCTTGATTTTGATGAGTGCAAGATCGCTACGCTTATCTTTTCCGATCAATTCGGCTTCAAGTTCCCGCCTGTCGCTTAGTCGAACAATGATCTTGTCTGCATCTTCGATAACGTGATTATTGGTAAGAATATAACCGTCTGAAGAAATAAGGAATCCTGAACCCAGAGACTGAGGAAAACGGCGTCCGTCTTCACCTCTTTCCCCATCGTCTTCCTCTCCGAAAAAATGCTTAAACCAATCGTTAAAAGGCCCGTTTTCCGGCATTCCTGGTGGCAAATTGCGCTGCGCACGCGCCTTGGTCTTAACGTTTTGTTCTGTGCTGATATTAACAACCGCCGGCGCATTTTTTTCCACCAACGTGGTAAAGTCCGGTAGATCCCTGGCCTCTGTAGCGCTTAACACTACGGCCATTATCAAGCCGACTAGGACTCGCTTCATCTTGACTCCTGCTACTTTCTTATATAATTACGTGAAGTATGTACAACTATTGACCAGCATTTACAGACTTGGTTTCATAAAATCGCAATTCTGTTTCAGCCTTGCGTAGTATTTTTGCTTCGAACTTCCCTCGCATTGCACCTGTGCGAGCTATTCGGTTAGCAAGAAAAAAACCAATCAGCAAGCCAAATAGAGACGATAAAATCTGTATTCCCTCAGAGAAAAGATACCCAAATGTCGTACACACCCAGCCCGCTAGCAAGGCCGTTAAAAACATGCTCGCGAGAGGAAGCGCATAGACCAGGGACGAGCCACTGACTATGGCCTTATCGTCTACGCCTACTACGACCGTTTCACCCACCCTGGCACCCACCGTATTCCGCGCGCTCACGCGAGCCCGTTTATTTCCGATGACTTTCGCCAACAGAGAAGTACCACAGGCCTGGTTAACGCCGCATGAGCCACAAGTCGATTTGCGCATGGTCTCAATGATCGCATAATCACCGTTGACTTCTACAACGAGGGCCTGTTCTTCTGTCATTTTGGTCCGGGCTGGGTAGTTTCGGACATATTTACTGAATTTGCAATGATCTGCACAGTTTTCATGGGGACTTCACCGACCGCCAGAACCTTGAAGTTATTGACGATTGACGTATAGGTACTCAATATCCCACTTTGCGCAGCACCGGTTGGAGTTGATTCCACATTCGCAGATGATTTTTCAATAAACACAGACACAGCCGCCAATCCATCTGACATCACCACATGCTGCACCAAGGAACCATTAGACAACTGGTGGTGAGTGTGGTTTTTTGTGGTGAAACCTTTGGGTATGCCCGCTACCTTCCACTGGATTTCTTTATCGGACCTAACACCAGGCCTTTCTTTTTTTGCTTCACTCGCGGCCACAATAGAGTCAGCAATCTTGAACATCTGGTCAGGTATTGAGTCTACCAATTCCATACTGGTGAACATTAGCTGCTCCATGATGTTACCGTTTTTGTCTAAAATATTAGACTTCAACAACAGACCGTTTTCTCTGTCTATCCATAAGCGATACCCATATCGATACTCGTCTTTAGGTTGAATACTAATGATTTTGGCGACGCGCCCGGCGACCCGATCTTCAGCGCTGACTTCAAATTGATAGTGCTGCCCTAGTCTACTTAATTCTGCGCCCCGTATAGGAGGAAAGGCGGTTAATCGTGAATTGGCGCGACGTTGATTATCCAGCACCAGTTGCTGCCCCTTGGCGAGAAGGCAGACCACGTGGTCATTATTTCGGATTACCTGTCGGCCATCACCGTTTAATGAAACCAGACGCTCCTGCTCACCCCTTTCGTCATACTTATGCAGGACGCGCATGGAGTCCATGTCTCCGTTACGCATGTAGACAAAGGTACCCTGATAGTTGAGGTGTCGAGCGGCATCCATCATACGCTCCAGCCACTGCACAGCAACAGAGACATTTTCTGTTGCTGAACTTTGAAGGGGATTAAGGACTAAAGAAAAAAAAAGGGCAGTAGACGCAACACGGTCTATTCGCATTATTGTGCCCCATCAGCACCAAAATTGACGACTCGGGCAAACGGAACAACACCCTGGGTAATAATGCCTACTCCATTTGTCGCCTCGCTATGCTCCACGATATAGGGACCCAAAACCTGCTGGTTATCTGTACCCAGGCGCTTCCATTGCTGCTCAGCTAATACGGGAGATAAAACAGAATTAGGAGTAAAAGGGATGACATTGGAATTCTGGGCAGTAACAGGGGCCGATACGTTTACGGCGACGGCGGCCTGTCCATGAGAGGGTTCATTGCTCACCAACTCGTTTGCCGTTACGGGAAAAGCCGAAGCTCCGGGGTTGTCCATGAGTTGTAATCCAAACCAAGACATAGCCCCAACCATGGCCGCCGTGGCCAAACCCACAACGGGTCTAAAACCATGGCTCTTACCCCGAACAACAGGAGGCAGTGAGACTATAGTCGGGCCGGAGTGCTTAATATGAGTTCTTTTTTCAGAATTGGGGGCAAGGATTGCAGGTTCAGATTCGAGGGCGTTTTGGATTCGTTTGGAGAGAGAGTTGTCGATGTGATTGGGAAGCGTGTTTCGCATGGCGTCGCTAATAAGATGATAGCGTTCCCATTTACACATCTTGGAACTATCGCTTTTAATACTACATATTAGCTTTTCACGGTGTTCCGATGTGAGTTCGTCGTCGATCATTTCCGATATCTGTTGATCGATCTTATTCAACATATGCAACTACCCCTACCTGACTAAATATTACAAAACCCAAGGCTGCTTATGATACAGCACCCAACTACCAGATCGACAGAAATCTCTGAGACTGGACAATATTTTTAAAAAATTCTACTTCAGCTGCAGATTCAACGACTGCAGCCAATATTTAAAACTAATCCAACAATGGGGCCAGTTTTTTATCGATGGCTTCCCGTGCCCGAAATATCCGGGATCGCACGGTTCCTACTGGGCAATCCATGGCCTGGGCAATCTCCTCATAGCTCAATCCTTCCAGCTCACGGAGTGTAATCGCCGTGCGCAGATCCTCTGGGAGCTGTTCAATGCTTTCATTGACGACCCGCTGGATCTCATCTTTGAGCGCGATGCGCTCTGGTGTTCCTATCTCTCTTAGACCCGCAGAGGTATCAAATTGTTCTGCCTCTTCTGCATCTATATCCGATTCGGGGGGACGCCTCCCCTGTGAAACCAGAAAATTCTTAGCCGTATTGATAGCGATTCGGTACAACCAGGTATAAAAGGCGCTGTCTCCCCTGAAATTTGGGAGGGCTCTATAGGCCTTAATGAACGATTCCTGGGCGACATCCAACACCTCATCCGCGTCGTAGATATAGCGCGAGATGATTTTAGTCAGTTTGTGCTGATATTTGAGCACAAGCAGGTCAAACGCCTTTTTGTCTCCCCGCTGAACGCGTTCAACCAGATCTTTGTCGACGCTGGCTTCGCTAACGAGCGCTTTACCACTGCTGTGCGAAGCTTTGTCCTTCGCCATGTCCATAGCACTTCCAGTTATTATCACTACCCCAGATTGTAGTATATGACCGCAAGCCTGTTACAAATGTTCAAATTAATTTGCCAAATCGCGCTAAAATAATCGGACTAGCGGTACAAAAGGCCGGGCCAGTCTGGCTTTAACCGATTATCTTCGAGATTTTAGTGACTTATAATCAAGTTGAATGCGATGTTCTGGTCTTGGGTACAGGTGCGGCCGGACTCACGCTCGCCCTGCAGTTGGCAGATCAATACCAGGTAGCACTAATCGCCAAAGGTGAAATGACCGAAGGCTGTACCGTTTATGCCCAAGGTGGTATTTCAGCGGTTGCCCAACAGGATGACTCCCTGGCCTCCCATATCGAAGACACCCTGAACGCCGGTGCCGGCTTGTGTGATGAGGAGGCGGTACGCACTGCCGTAGAAAACGGCCCAAGAGCCATTAACTGGCTTTTGGAACAAGGGGTTAGCTTCACGAAAGAGGCGCAGGAGGATGGTAGCAGTGACTATCATCTTACCCGCGAAGGGGGACATAGTCACAGACGTGTCTATCATGCAGCAGATGCCACGGGCAAGGAAATTGAGACCTCCCTGGCCGAACAGGTACGCGTTCACCCCAATATCACCATTTATCAGCATCACATCGCCGTGGACTTGATCCGCGGGGACCGTATCGGTTGGAGTGCAGGGCGCTGTGTCGGCGCCTATGTACTCGACAAAACTGAGCAATACGTTAAGGTATTTAACGCGCGCTGCACTATCCTGGCGACAGGTGGAGCGAGCAAGGCCTATCTCTACACCTCAAATCCGGATGTTTCGACCGGAGACGGGATCGCCATGGCCTGGCGGGCCGGCTGCCGTGTAGGAAACATGGAATTTGTACAATTTCATCCCACTTGTCTCTATCACTCCAAGGCCAAGTCCTTTTTGGTCACTGAGGCAGTGCGTGGTGAAGGAGGTAGACTGTTACTGCCAGATGGCACGCCCTTCATGAAAGATTTCGATCCTCGGGCAGAGCTGGCACCGCGGGATATTGTCGCCCGTGCGATCGACCATGTCATGAAGCGAGATGGACTGGATCACGTCCTGTTAGACATCAGTTACAAGCCCGCTGAGTTCGTCACCAGTCATTTTCCGACTATCTACCAGCGTTGTCTGGAATTTGGATTTGATATGACCAAGCAAGCCCTGCCCGTGGTTCCCGCCGCCCACTACACCTGCGGCGGCGTAAAGACTGACCTCAATGGCTGCACAGACCTGGATGGCCTGTATGCCATCGGGGAAACGGCATTTACCGGACTGCATGGTGCCAATCGCATGGCCAGTAACTCCTTGCTGGAGTGTATCGTCTTTGCGTTTCGGGCTGCGGATCACATAAGAGAACATATCAATGACATGCCCAAAGCGCCTGAACTCCCCGCCTGGGACGAAAGCCGTGTTACCGACTCAGACGAAGAGGTGGTGGTATCACACAACTGGGATGAGGTAAGACGTTTTATGTGGGACTACGTGGGCATCGTTCGCACCGATAAACGCCTGCAGCGCGCCAAACATCGCGTGGATCTCTTGAAGCGTGAGGCACAGGAGTACTACGGAAATTTCCGTGTTACCAATGACTTGATCGAGCTACGCAATCTGGTGCATGTGGCCGACTTGATAATACTGAGCGCCATGAGTCGAAAAGAGAGCCGGGGCCTACACTATACGCTGGATTATCCCGAGCGGGATGACAGCAAGCCACCGCAGAACACCATCCTGATTCCGGAAAACTACGTCGGTAAACGATAGCGTTCCATCAAATAACAAAGACAGTCTTGTCTTATCACTGTTTCATCCATGGTCAGCATGGAAGGCATGACCTTTCGATGTAATCGGATCTCGTCATCCTTATAACTCAGATATTTTTCATCGATGTGATTGCCGCTTTCATCCACCACAGACAGATGTTGCGTGAGCCCGGATCGGGTCTTGGCAACAAGCACACCGGGCTCCAGCTCACTGAAATTAAAATTATCCAACTGCTCAGGGAACTGTATATCGGCGTCCACCTCACCAAAACCGAAGCTTAAAGACTCGGGAACTTTTACTACAGCGACGGTGTGAAACAGGTCT
>JAOUPJ010000014.1 GCA_029879945.1 Gammaproteobacteria bacterium | reverse complement strand
AGTCTCACTTAAGCGCCGACCAGTTCAAACTCTATAGCCTGATCTGGAAACGCACCATCGCCTGTCAAATGATCCACGCGACGGTGCATACTGTCAGTATCGATTTGAGTGTGGAAGATAGTATCTTCCGGGCCACCGGTTCCACCATTGCCAAACCCGGATTTCTTTCGGTCTACGAGGAAGGAACCGACGACAATAAGGTGGCCGACGAAGACCAGGAACGTCTGCTTCCCCCACTGGAAGAAGGCGATATCGTAGACCTGGAAGAGGTCAAGCCCATACAGCATTTCACTGAACCACCGCCACGCTACTCGGAAGCGAGCCTGGTCAAAACACTGGAAGAGCATGGTATCGGCAGACCCTCTACCTACGCCTCCATCATTTCCACCCTGCAACAACGCGAATACGTGGAAATGGATAAGAAGCGTTTTATCCCCACCGATGTAGGCCGCATCGTCAACAAGTTTCTCACCGAGCACTTTACCCAGTACGTGGACATGGATTTCACCGCCAAGCTGGAAGATGCGCTGGATGAAATCTCCCGCGGTGAGCAGGACTGGGTTCCACTGATGCACCAGTTCTGGAAACCCTTTAAAGATCTGGTCGACGATAAGACCGTATCCGTGGATCGCAAGGATGTGACCCAGGAACCCATAGACGAAAAATGCCCCAAATGCGGTGAACAGCTTTCCATACGCCTGGGTCGACGCGGCCGATTCATCGGCTGTACGGCATTTCCAGAGTGTGATTACACCCGAAACCTCAATGACGATGGCGACGAGGTCGGCCCCGAGGTTGTGGAGGGAAGAAAATGCCCTGAATGCAGTTCCGACCTGATCATTCGCCACGGGCGCTATGGCAAATTTATCGGTTGCAGCGCCTACCCCAGTTGTAAATTTATCGAGTCCCTGGAACAACCCACGGATACCGGGGTGGAATGTCCGGTTTGCCATAAGGGCAATATGCTCATGCGCAAGTCCCGTAATGGAAAGATATTCTATTCCTGCTCCACCTACCCGGAATGTGATTATGCCGTATGGAATGAGCCCCAGGACGAAGCCTGTCCAGAATGCGAATGGCCCATGCTCACCATCAAAACCACCAAACGCAGAGGCACGGAAAAGGTCTGCCCCCAGAAGGACTGCAATTTCTCTGAACCTGTCGAATCAAAAGACGCCTCGTAGGCCTCACTTTTCCAGAACCCGCTCACAAAGACACAATTCACGTGTATAAATGAGTTTGCTTCTATAATTACTGAACTGATACTCATGGAGAGAGAAGATGATCGGTCAAAAAAATATCGCCTTCGGATTTATCTTTATCATTTTTACAGTAGCCCTGGGACCGTATATGGTCAAACTTTACGAAGGCTGGGGAGCAGCCTATGGGGAAAAACAGACCACGGTGGGAAGGCTGCAACAACTCAAAGCCGACAATTTTGAAGAAGACTTGGAGGCCCTTGCACCCGAAGCTATCGCAAAAGCCAACACCGATGGCATATTGATTTTAAACAAATTGATCAATGTAGAAACCGAAATCGACATGATCAAAGGCGGCCCCCATGCCCACGGTAATCTGGAGGCCCTGTTGAATATCATTGTGGGACTGGTCCTGTGCTTTGTCACGGCCTCGTTACTCATTAAACAGATCATCAGTTGGTTATTCATACTGGGCACTCTGTTACACTCCGGTCTACTCTATTTTGAACGCGTTTTTCACATGGAATGGGCAGGCACCCTGCTACAGACTGGCGCAGGACCCATCATGATCATGATAGGCCTGGTGATGATGGCCCTGGTTTCAGTGAAAAGCTTTTCCGGCGAACTGGTAAGAGACCGCTAACTGATTCAATGATAGGACTGTTGCAGCGCGTTACCGAGGCCAGCGTTACGGTCGATCAGGTAGTCGTCGGCCAAATCGGCTGCGGCATTATGGTGTTGGTCGGGATCGTACCGGAAGACACGCAAAAAGAGGCAGACAGACTGCTGGAACGGCTACTGGGATACCGTATTTTCGCCGATGATCAGGGCCGTATGAATCTGAGTGTGCAGGATATCAATGGGGGGCTCTTACTGGTCCCCCAATTTACCCTGGCCGCAGACACCCGTAAGGGCACTCGCCCCTCCTTTACCTCCGCAGCCCCGCCGGATCAAGCCCGCCAGTTATTCGACTACCTGTTTCAAACAGCAAAAACCCGCTATCCGGGCACTGAAAGCGGTCAGTTTGGCGCCGATATGCAAGTCTCCCTGGTAAATGATGGCCCCGTCACTTTCTGGTTACAGAGCTAGGCCACTTAGTGGTGAAATTTCAATCCAGATCTTGAGTTTTAGCTCCCATCCTATTAGCATGTCTGCTCGAACTCTCGGGAATTCCACAGAATTTCCCCAAAACGGGTTTTACAAGTTTGCACCGCTGGTCCGTGGATTGAAGCGCAAGAGTCAAATATTAAAAACGAAGCGAAACATAACACTCTTAAGGGGGGCAAGATGTTGAACAAACATCTGTTGATAAAATTTTTCTTAGTATCATTACTCATTGCTCTTCTTGCTGCCTGCGCCAGTTCACGGGTCAATCAAACTCACAGCGGTTTAACCAAATCCATTACAGAAAAATCGGCCAAGGTGTATTTCCTACGCCCCTGGGGCCAACGTACACGCGGGGTAGCCGATAATGACGTGGAAATTCTTCTCAAAGAAGAGTCCTTGCTTACTTTGGCGGAAGGTGAATATGTTCTGCTGAAAGTAAAACCTCAGAAGAGCTATGTGACGATTAAGTCTGAAACATATCTCACCACCAAACCCAATCCCGTAACCGTGTCCCGAACCCGTGAGTTTGAGTTTGAAGCCGGGAAAACCTATTATCTAACTGCCACTTTTCAACAAGAAGAGTTTAGAGGCATCTACTTTTTTCCAAAGCTGGTCACTGAAGCGGAGGCAAAAGAGTTCGCGGCACGCATGAATCCAGTCAACGAATTGGCACAGAAAAAACCTTTATCTACCGCCAAATAGCCTTCGTACCCACGCGTTTTCATGTCCAAACGATTCTCTACTGCTATTTTCATCAGTACGCTTGCAGCCTATTTCGCTGGAGACCTATCGGCTCAGGAGACTCATCTCGTCCCTGTTGAAAAAGAGGCCCAGCTTCAATTTACCATCCCTGACGCAAAGAAAGTGCGCGCAATCAGCATCACGCCAGGCGGACCCAAGTTAGTTAATACACTTGTAATCCCAAATACACTTACACAAAGCAAATTGAGCAAAGACCTGCTTTGGGGTGTGGAGTCAAAAACCAATCTCGTCGCCTACAAGATCAACACAGACCTGAAACAAGTTCTGAAAAAATCGTTTACGCACACGATTCAAATTCTTTCAACCGAAAAAGAAGGGATCTACTTTCTCTCCGAGGGTGAAATTTTTTATTTCGATCTATATTCCAAACAAGCCAAAAGAATCATCCACGCGAACAGCAAATCCTTGTTACTCAGCAGCAGTGAATCTGTAATTTGCATCCTGGATAACGGCACACTGAGGCTAGTGGAAAAAAAAGGGAGAACACACTCTCTGCCAAAATTTTCCAAAGCGCCGAAAGTGCATGCGACAGACCAGGGATGCCTGGTGAGCGATCAACAAGGCTGGCTGCGCTTTTTCGATAGGGAATCGCACAGTTCAGGCTATATCACGCAAAGTGAAATTCAGCAGATTAGCGTGAATCAGAACCTGATTCACCTCGCCCACGGAAGCGCAGGTTATAGCATCTATGAGGTATCGGCGAAAGAGGGGCCCTTGTGGAAGGGAAGCTATAACAAACTAAAGAACATCCAAACCCTCGATGTGGAAAATGAGCATAGTATCGTTGCGGATGAACACGGCACACTGAGCTACTTTGACATAAGCGGCCCAGACGATCCGCTTTTAGTATCTGAATTTGTTTTAAAACATCCCGTTCAGCAAATTGCCTTGGTAGACCGCCACGTGATCGCCCAACACGATTCGACGCTATCGGTGATTGATTTTAGCCATCAAAGCACTCCGACTATTAGCAACCTGGGCGTGAACCTGGGGGGCAGTAGACGATCTTTTTTAGTCGATCATATTCTTTACGTGGCAGACTGGTTTGCCGGCGTACACATCTATGATGTTTCCCAAGCCACTCGGCCCATGCACCTATCCAGTTACCACACCCCCGGTTCTCCCAAGGGTGTAGTGGTAAAAAATGGCATTGCCTATATTGCCGATGACGACTGGGGCCTGCATATTATTGATGTCAAAGACCCAAGGCATCCCAAAAAGGTGGCGCAACTCGCGCTGGACGGTCTCGCCTATACCATGCAGTTGCGTCAAAATATTTTGTTCCTCGCCTCACATCGGGGTGGCCTACATATCATCGATATCGGTAACCCGGCACAACCCAAATTGCTCAGCACCTATAACAGCCCCGGTAAAACCTGGGCACTGGCACTTAAAGATGATCTCGCCTTTCTGGCAGATGATAACAGCGGCGTCATCGTGCTGGACATCAGAGACTTGCACTCGCCCAAAGCAATGCATCAGTACGATACAGGTGGGCACGCGGAAGATATCCTGTTGAAAGACAATATCGCTTACGTCGCCTATTTTGATCAGGGCGTACAGATTCTCGATATCAGCGATGTTACGAACTTCAAGCTGCTATCGCACATCCCTAGCCCCGAAAATGCCAGGGACGTGGAATTACACGGAAATCAGCTTTTCGTGGCCAATTGGTATGGGGGGGTAGGTGTCTATGAAATTGCCGACCTTAGAAAGCCTCGACACATAGGGCGTTATGATACCGATGGCGCGACGTGGGGGATTCAATTAGATCTACCCCATGTTTACGCCCTGGACTGGTGGGGTGGAGTCAAGGTGCTAGACTTTAGCGCCTCACGAAAACCTCAAGAAGTCGCTCGCTACCAGGGAGACGGTATAGCAGGGAGTTTGGCACTGGAGGGGAACTACGCCTTCGTCGCCAATCCAAATCGCGGACTGGACGTATTCGATATCAAAAACACATTGAACCCGGTATGGACCACGGCGGTGGAAATCGATGGAGGCGTCAGCACATTGCTGGCAAAAGATGGGCTTGTTTTTGCGCTAAATGGCTCTAGCAATCTGTATATAGCCGATATTTCTGATCCCTTTCATGCTAAAAAAATGGAAGACATTTCGCTTGCGCACGCCGGGAAAAGTCTGTCAGCGGATTTGAGCTCGATATACATCTCCGATAACAAAGGCCATATCAGCGCCCTCGAACTCAAGAATCTAACGAGACCCCAAAAGATTGCCTCACAGCACTCAGATTGCGTTCTTGCCAGCGCGGAAATGCCTCTGCTCAGTTGTGAACAGGGCAAAAAGGTCTATTTGATCGATAAGCTCACGCTTAAGCCCGTGGCCATCACCGGCAGTAAGTTTGTAAAAACAGACCGGGGCTTACTGGCCTATCAGGAAAACGTGGGCTTCACATTATTTGATTTGAACCAAGACAAGGCCACCACAAAGAAACAAATCCCTCACCCTAGCCCGATACTGGATTTCGTAGCGAACAATGACTCATTGTATGCCATCGAAAAAGGGAACCAACTTGTCAAGATTTCCCTGGGCGCAGTGAATGCAACAACCTATTTCCAGTCCTCCTCCAACTTGCACACACTGGCTATCAATACGGCGGGGCTGTTTTTCGGTGGCGAGACCCGATTGGTTTCCATGGAGTTATTACCAGAGCTGAATTTCACACGTGCATCAAATGATGAGCTTTCCATTACCGTCCCCAAGGGGCTGGCCATAGGCTCCTACGACCTGCATTTTCACGACGCTGCGGGAAATGTAATAAACCTGGATAACGCCTTCGAAGTGGGTTTTCCTAAACCAAAAAAACCCAAATTCACCCTGGAAGACCTGAAAAAGATCCTGGAAAAGAAGGATTTCAAGGGAAAAGCCCCCTAGTCTCTCGCCCACCTATTCTCGGCATAGTTACTGCAATCACTAGCCGGTATGAGAAAGAGCCAAACTCGCAACGCTTATGAATAGTTTTGCCAAGGTTTACTCCCTGCAACGAGATACCGTGTCTAACGATGATCTGACTCCCACTAAAGACCTGCACGACTCTACGGAACTGTCACTAAAAGAAGAAAATCAGCAGTTGCGCAGGCAATTAAAGACCTTCATGCACAATGTGCGTGTGAATGAAGAAAAACTTCGTCGTTTACAAGATTTGGAAATTCGCCTGATCCACGCCAGCTCACTGGACGACTTCTTTAATATCACCCTTAATGATTACCGTAACACGGCGCAGCTAGACGAAGTGACCCTGGTGCTCATGGACCCCAGCTTTGAGTTACGCAAGATCCTGATGGAAGAGCGTCTGGATGGCCGTTACCAGTCACGGCTACGATTTGTAGACAGGCGAAATGAGCTTGAGGAACAATTCCAGATTCCAACCAAACCCTACGTCGGTCCCTTTCACGCCGAAAGGCATCGTCAGCTATATCAGGCCAAAGACAAGGAACTGGCAAGTATCGCCATATTGCCCCTGTACCAGCAGCACAAGCTCGTGGGCTCGTTAAATCTGGCCAGCTCCCATGGGGAGCGATTCATTGCAGGAACCGCTGCTGACCTGCTACAACGCTTCAGTCAGATTCTTACCGCCTGCCTGGGTAATGTGATCAATAGTGAGCGACTCAAACGGCTGGGCCTGACAGACCCACTGACCGGCCTAAACAACAGACGTTTTTTTGATCAGAGATTGTATGAAGAAGTAGGACAAAGTCAGCGAAACTCGCAACCCTTATGTTGTCTGTTTTTCGACGTGGATCATTTTAAACGGGTTAATGACAAGTTCGGTCACGAGGCAGGTGATATTGTCCTGAAGGAAGTGGCTAGTATTATACGCATGAATCTGCGTACCGCTGATGTGCTATCGCGTTACGGCGGCGAAGAGTTCGCAGCGCTACTGCTACAATCAAACGAGTCCAAAGCACGAGAGATCGGTGAACGTATACGGCGTTCGGTAGAGTCCACCCAATTTAATCTGACTGAAAATACGAACCTACGGGTCAGTATCTCGATTGGCATCGCCATCATCGACAAGCTTCCCCGCAATTTCAACACGATGACCACCGAGGAACTGGCCAGCGATCTGGTGAACCGCGCTGATTATTATCTGTATCAAGCGAAAAAGACCGGACGTAACAAGGTAGTCTGCGGAGATCTATTCAGCCCGATGGAACCCACCCAATCCAAGCCCAAAAAAGAAAAAGGCGACACCGAGAAACAGCGTCGCCTTTTCTAAACCGACAAGAACGATTTAAACAACCATATCCTTCAATGCCTTTAAGGGTTGAACCTTAACAACATTGCGTGCTGGTTTAGCCTTGAATACAGTCTCTTCCCCAGTGAATGGGTTGATGCCCTTGCGCGCTTTGGTCGCTTTCTTGCGAACCACCTTGATCTTGAAAAGACCGGGCATTTTGAATTCGCCTGCACCACTCTTCTTGATGTGACGCTCGATAATACTGGAATATTCCTCAAAAACGGCTGCAACGTCTTTTTTGCTTACCTCAGTGGTTTCTGCAATATGCGCGAACAACTGAGACTTAGTCATCGCCTCGCGGATAGGACCACCCGCTGGTTTTTTCTTTGCTGCTGCCTTTTTGGTAGCGGCCTTTTTCTTGGTCGCTGCCTTCTTCTTCGTTGACTTCTTCTTCGCTGCCATAATGTGCTCCTCGATTTCCATGGAATGAAATATATACAGTATGATAGTAAAAAGTTTTAAAAAAAGCCCAGATTTTTGGCTTTTTTTTCGCGTAAAACCGCTATTTTTACTGCTTTCCCAAAAACCAGCGCAAGTTTACCTTAGAGTTTCGCCTGAAACTAGAAATTGTTTGTAATTTCTTATTCCCAAAACCCAAGCTAACATGCTTTAATTCGCCCTATGAAAAACAAACTCTACTATTTTCCCTTATTATTAGGGCTTTTTCTTACCGCCTGCACCGGTAACCAATACACCGAGCTGCAACTTGCCGCCGCAAGAGGCCAAGCCGACCGCATCCAAACTATCCTGGATCGCGGCGGCAAAGTGGATGAGCCCAATCAACACGGACGCACTCCCCTGATGCTGGCAGCTGACTTTGGGCATCACGAAGCCGTGCGTGTGTTACTAAAAAACAACGCATTCATGAATGCCCAAGACATAGACGGCATGACTGCACTCATGATAGCCGCAGCAGACGGGCACACCGATACGATTAAGGTGTTGCTGGAATACGGCGCCGATCCCAATATCGTCAATAATTATGATGCCACCGCCCTGACCAACTCAGTGTTTTTTGGCCATATCGATGCATCTAAAGCGCTTTTGGAAGGTAAAACCCGTTTCACCCGTGAAGCATCCGAAAAGGCCTTATTGATAGTGTCTGGTCTCGGTCATGTCGAAATTATCAAGCTGCTATTGGATTATGGTGTAGACGTCAATGCCAATGGTAAGAACAAGCGTACGCCTGTGATGGCCGCCATCAATTTTGACCACGTAGGCTCAGTTGAGACCCTGCTAAAAAAGGGCGCCAGAACCGATGCCATGGATAGCGACGGAATAACCGTTATGGAATTGGCAAAGGATAAGGGGAACCCTCAGATTGTAGCGCTCATCGAGAAATACAGTAAGAATATCAGCCCAAGACATTAACTCTCTCAAAAGGGGGGAATGTGATTAAGCAGATCGTTGTCAACGGCGAAAGACAGGGACTCAAAGACATCACAACACTGGTCAATGCAGTCGTTCGTGATTCAGGCCTTCCTGAAGGCCTATGCACTCTCTTTGTTCATCACACTTCTGCCAGTCTTGTCATTCAGGAAAATGCCGACCCGGCCGTGTGCAGGGATCTGGAAAACTGGCTTAACAGACTGGTTCAGGAAAACGACCCGCTCTATACCCACACCGACGAAGGACCAGACGACATGCCCGGTCATATCAAATCAGCCCTCACCAACACCTCCATGTCTATCCCTGTTTTGAATGGCAGACTAGCACTGGGAACCTGGCAAGGAATCTATCTCTGGGAACACAGGCGAGGGCGTTTTCAGCGCAAGATCAGTGTGCACGTGGGGCTGTAGGACTAACGGGGGACAACGACTACTATGAAGCTCCGCAAGAATGACAAGAGTTTAACTACATTTGTAGAAGAACTCTCGGAAGCGTTGGGAAAAGGAGAACGTTTTCAAGTACCCGGCTTTGGCACCTTCACGACATGCACAAGAAAAGCTACTCCCGGTCGAGCCGCATGCACCATTGCCATGTTCCGCGCGGCGACTGAACTTCGCGACTTTGCAGCCAGGGGCACAAAACCCAAGATAAGCGGGCCACACAGCAAGCTCCTCACTCAGGTACTTAGCGGCATGAGCAGTGACGAATTCGTTGATGCACCAGGCCTGGGAAAATTTGCCATCGAAGGCAAGGGCGGTAAAAAGCCAAAGCTGATATTTCATGGCGCAGATGAGTTTAACGATCGGTTCTAAATAGGCTTGGTTCCGGCTGCTTCATACTCTAAAACGACCAAGTCTGTGCAAAACCAATTGGGCCCCTATATTACAGCGGCCAAGGCGATGTCCCATCGATAGGCACTGCCGGGTGATTTAGACCGGTACAGGCACCGTTGTCAGGACTCGCATAGAAGGTTTTAGTCAAAGGAGTAAAACCAAAACTGGCAACTTGATCACTGGCTTTGGTCGAATAACTCATACCCCACATATCCATATAGGGGCGGATATCCCGTTGCATAGCATAGGAATACATGATCAGCATACGGTCGTTTTTAGGGATGGTAAAGAAGCCCACTTCACTTCGTGCGTAAGTGCTAAATCCTAATGAAGCGCGTTTTGCCAACCAATCCACATCACTCTGGCTTGCCAGCTCCCACTCGTTTTCTAACACGTGATACAGGGCCCGCAGATTCCAACCACTGGATAGCGCACCTTGGTTCTCAGCCGCCATCATGATTTGCAACAAAAATACATAGCCACCACTATCCCAACCAATATCCCAAAACTGGGTTCTTATGTAAGCGGCCGGATCGGGCTGACCCACGCTCGCTTGTAGTATATTGAATCGATCTTGGTGTGGAGGCATTCGACAAAGGTTTGCCGTACCGCCATCTTCCATGTATTTCGCTTTTGCGTAAGCACCATATAGATTAGTGGCTCCGTGAATGCCAAAATTGTCGAACACACCATAGGCCTCAAGGCTATGGCCAACTTCATGTTCATCCGAAACACCCAGACCTGAAAACATCCTTGAAGAAGTATAGGGATTTCCGGCACATGCGGCACCGCATACAGCCATATCTGCAACTACATGAATGATCTTGTCGAATGTAGGAATAGTCCAACCGTGAGAATTTGCAATGGTTTGCACCTCTGCCTCAACGGGTATCCCCTCACCCTTGAACCCCCCTATAGAGTGGGTATAACCGAAGAGATAAGTATCGGCAATGTTCGCTAATGCAGAAGGTGTAGGCCACAATGGATTACTGATCGATTCCATCATCTTTTCACGCGTAGAGTGAATCTCCATATGATTGGTGATCATCTCTGCCCAGTCGTATTGATTGGCATTGAGTTGTGCAATAAAGCTTGCGTCGTCTGCTGGACTACGCCACACAGGATGCTCTCCTACATTTTCAAACCGAAGCTGAACAGCGAGATCATTTGCTGTGTAATCCACTTGTATCGGGCCGCCATAAGGGCTTGTAATTTCGATCGACTCACCCGAGAGTAGAGCATATTTTTCCGACTGAACGTATTGTGGTCTAACATATCCCCAAGTAGGGTTTATCTCCGAGGGTACGCCATAGGCGTGAACGGCACCGCTTAAAGTGGCGTTGATGTACACCTTCACACTGGTAGCACTATTGTCTAGACGAGTAATACGAACGGTTTCCCCTGGTAAGGCATACACTCCGGCTGCCCGCAAGGGGATATGGCTTGTGAGATCGAGTGTTCTTGTAAGCGGCGTAATATGACTAAAGTCACTACGACTAAAGTTACCCATATCTCTCTGGGCAGGATTAAATTTTCGTAGGTTGTAGACGGCATAATCCGCATATTGAGACCTCATGAAGGGATTGAGGTCAGGATCAGTTACGAACATAGGAAAAACAGCATTTTGTCTATATTTGTCTGCCAGAAGAACGGCTAACTTTACCAACTCATGACCACCAAGGGAAAACAATTGAAGTTTTTGATTCTCCAGATACCGCAATACAGTCCTCAGGTAATAGGCACCACGATGAAAATTAACCTGGTAGTCACTCCCTTGTTGACAAGCAATATCAAAACACCCTGAAAAGTCGAAACTAAAATCTGCATTTTTTAGATGTTCGAACATGGTTTGAAGATCATTCAACCTATTCGCAATCGGATCAGAATTCAACATCTCTACCGTTGCTGCCCATACCGCTGCGTCATTTGTGTAATTAGTCGCCGATAGAAACGCGTTCCAGTTCGTTAGCAATTCAGTTGAAACGGTGTTGGACAACTTGGAGCCGGAATGCTGATACAGAACCGGAACTCCCGCTGCGACCGCCCCCGCGATCGCCGCTTTGGTCTGCTCGGCTTCTTCACTCAAAGCCCCTTCCGAGGCAAGTAGAATTAGATCTTTGTTCTGATAACAGCTCGCGAGCGTTGCGCCATCATTACAACTCGTGAATTCCCATTGATCGAACTTGCCTGTGAGCCAGTTTATGGTGTTAGTCTCGGCTGTCGCAGAGAAATGGGATATCGCCACACGCGTCTTTACATTCAGCGAAGTATTGCTCACGGGCTGTTGTTTCAATAACCATGAGATTGTTCTTAAAAAATGCGGTTCAAAAGCAAGATTGCTCCCCAAACGAAAGTACTGATCAATCAAACCCGTTCCGAACATGGCATATCGGGTTCCACTTTTCTCACCCGCCAGGGCCAAGTGATTACCACCATTTCCATTAACCAAGGGGAACACCGACTCCAAAGCGTAGTACGAGTCTGCGTACGTGAATACCGCCGTCTCGGTTCCCACTTGGTAGTTGATACTTTGACCTTGATAGATCGCGCTAATTGTGTCGGTCTGCAGGGCCTTGATAGAAGCGATCTTGTCTAAAATTTGCTGCTCCAATAGAGGCACGGCCTCGTCTTGAATGACAGAAGAATCTCCTTCGGTAAGCGCATAGTCAATTTGTTCGGCTGGCGCGAGCACCCGTGATTCAGAGGCCTTGTCGCCGCAGGCACTTAAAAGCAGAGTAATTAGAATAGATATAAAAAAGGTTTTTTTTTGTAGTTTCATGGAAATTCCCGCTCAACCCCAAACGACCACGTAAAGAGTTTATCGGTCAGTTAAGTGCGACATGAAGGGAACTGGATCACAATCGAGCCAAAAATGATTTGTTAAGCAACTGAGAGTCAAAGAAATTTGCTTAGTTAGCGATGGAGTTAGACCAAGAGAAAGGATGCCTGGACAGATATGAGTCAAAGCGAGAAAAAAGAGGCAGCACAACGCTGCCTCTTCAAAAAGACTGGATTAGTGAAACTTGAACGACTTGGGTACCTGCCCCTGGTCTTTCATCAACTTGATCGCCTCTTTGGTCGGCGGAAAAGGTTTGTCCTTATCACGCCACCAGGCTGTAGGCGAACCTTTATGTGGGACGCTATGACAACGCTCGCAGGTCCAGATGGGAAAGGCCACCTTGTCGTGGCATCGTCCACATTTTTCTCCTGCCAGGATCATGTCCATCCCAATCTTATTGGCACCACGCTGAGGAACGAATATGGCGGGATGGCAATTGGAGCAATCCAACCAACGAGTATGGGCCAGATGGGGGAAGCGCACCCAAGGCATTTCGCCGGTGTTTTTGAACATGATGTCCATGTCCATAATATTCATGGCCTCCGAATCCCCTTCGCGATTCATGCGAGGTGATATCGTGCCCTCATCTATCGCTTTAACCCAGTTAATCCCACCACGACGATCTATGGGAAAGTCCTTCATGGATTTTTCAGGTTGCTGTAAGGCGTTCAGGGCTTCGTTATTGGGATCATGGATTCCGTCTTCAAATAGGTCGTTGAATACCGGCTTATCGACAATTACCCGGGTATCTTCTTCCTGCGCGATGTAATCACTGAAGTTCCCCTTTACGGTGTAGTCAGCTTTGCTTCCACCGCTGGGCGAGGAAGTACATGCAATGAGAAAAACCGAAACTAATAGACCTGTCCCTATCCAAAGCAAATTCTTTTTGTGTGCCATCATCTGTTTTTCTGCCTACTGTTGAACGTGTTAGGGCTTGACCCCCGCAGCCTGAAGTACCTGCAACACATCATTATGATTTTCTGTTACCGCGATCATAAACGCGGTCCTCCCATCTTCTGCCCTCGCCTGGGCATCCGCCCCCGCCTCGATAAGCAGTTTCACAATCTCGGCATGCTCCATCAGAGCTGCCCACAGTAAGGGTGTAAAGCCCTTATTGGTCTTTGGGTCCAAAGGCGCACCGGCCTTGATCAGTTCTCTCACTATCTCGGTATGCCCTTTGGCAGAAGCACGTGTGAGCGCCGACCAACCTCCATCATCGGTTAGCGATACATCCGCGCCCTTTCCGAGTAGGTATCTGACTGTTTCCAGGCTCCCCCCGCGGGCCGCGTGCATTAATGGAGTCCAGCGGTAGTTGTTTTTCAGGTCGACTTCGATTCCTTGCTCAATCAGGGAAACGACCTTTTCCTTGTCTCCGTCCATAGCCGCTTTGTGCAGATCTTCGTTCCCATCGCAGCCCCAGAGTAAAAATACGAGCAAAATCGATGAAAGCGGAAAAGAAGAACGCCGTGCAGACAATCAAGACCCCCAGAGTCGCCTATTTAACTATTTGATATTACTTAATTAATTTAAAAGGACTCGCGCCCGTTTAGACCAAGACCAGTCAATATATCACAGCCTAAAACCGATTTCAGCAGAACCGTTTTCAAGTCTAGAGCAAGGAGGGCATATTTTGGCACCACGACGAATGTCTTTGGCATAAAGAGAGATGAGTGGCGGGGGAAAATGTCTCAAACGCGGGGGAAGTGATTTGCAGGGATTCGCTTCTGTTTAATAATCGGAACACGCCCAGACTGGTCGCTTCACTCATTTCCGCTCTCCTCACAGGCAAACCACTCAAGTCGGCCAGACCCTGGCAGAAATAGTCTATATTGGACAGGCCACCTGACACCCCGATGGACCGCAACGGCTCCCCTTGTCTTTTCATTTCTTCCAGATTGCGCATAAGCAAAAATAAAATACTCTCCAGTATAGCCACCATACGGGCCGGCTTACTTCCTTCCCCAATAAAACGCGATTCAAATTCGCTCTGCCAATAAGGTGAACCCAAGCCCGATACGCCGTTAAGAAAGACAGGAATCTCTTTTTCGTTTTCGCACCACGTTTGTAATTTACGCTCATAATTCAGTGCATCCAATTCCTCCGCATAGAGATCCAACGCTCTGGCAGCACCGTTTACCGTTCCCTCCATCACCAATAAACGTTCTTCACCCAACCTAAAAACAGGGCTCGCCAACAGCCTATTCGGAATGGTGGCGGCATCATTGACCCTGGTTTGCATAAAGGCACCCGTGCCTGCATTCACAGAGACCGATCCCGCAGCGGGTTCACCTTGCGCATAAAACGCAGCAGACTGATCCCCTGTACAAACCTGCAATGGAATGGGTAATCCGTCTATTTGAATTTTCCCATAGGAAAAAATCGTATCCACCAGATCAGGTAAGACTGTTCTCTCAATGCCAAAAACATTCAACATCTCGCTATCCCAATCCAATGTTTGCAAATTCACTAGCAATGTTCGGGAGCCGTTGGCCACGTCTGCCACGAAGGGTCTGTTTTCCAATAGGTGAAAAAGTATAAAAGTAGATAAGGGCCCCATACTCAGCTCTTTTGCGTTGCCGACACTGGGGATATTGTCCAGACACCAGCGCATTTTGCTGGCTCCGTAGTGAGGATTGGGAAAGAGCCCGGTTCGGGCACGCACCTCTTCCCGTCTGCCGCTCAATGCATCGATGTAGTCCTTGGCGCGTCTATCCTGCCAGCTAATGATGGGAGACAAGGCTTTGCCGCTTTGCCTGTCCCAGCAGACGATGGTGGAGCGTTGTGTAGCAATCCCTGCTGAATGAATTCGCTTGGCATCCGCGCCCAAATCTTTAATCACGGCAGAGATCGCGTCTTTTACACTGGCAATCATTTCAGCGGGATCGTGTTCAATATACCCATCTGCACGAGTGATGGTTTCTATAGAAACACTGTAACTCGTCACACACTGCGCCTTGGTATCAAATACGAGTGCACGGCTCGCGTGTCCACCTTGATCCAAACATAAGTAGAGTTTGTCTTTCAAAACTATAGGGTCTCGTCTAACGCCAAGAGACGGGCATTGCCACCGATGGCCGTGGTGTTGATGGAGACCGTCTGCTCGGTGCAGAAACGATGCAGATAATGCGGACCACCCGCTTTAGGGCCTGTACCCGACAACCGCTCTCCGCCAAAGGGTTGCACACCGACCACTGCCCCAACCATATTGCGATTCACATAAATATTGCCGACGCGTGCGCGCCTGATGATGTATTGCGTGGTGGACTCAACCCGACTATGTATTCCCAGCGTTAAACCAAAACCTGAATCATTGATTTGCGCGATCACCGTATCCAGGGCATTGGCTTGATAGCGAACCACATGCAAGACAGGTCCAAAGGTCTCTTTTTCCAACTGGGCAAGAGACTCAATCTCAATCATTGTGGGTGAAAAGTAGTGTCCGGCAGGAAGACCCGATGGCATTTCCATTTGATAGACCCTCGCCGCCGTTTTTTTCCTGTGCTCCACATACTCCTGCAGCATTTTTTGGGAGGCGTTATCGATGACTGGCCCTATATCGGAGGATAGATATTTGGGGTGTTGAATACGCAGTTCAGACATGGCACCTTGTAACAAGCTCACGACTCGATCGGCGATTTCCTTTTGCACGAATAAAACCCGTAGCGCAGAACATCGCTGGCCAGCGCTGTTGAAGGCGGAAACCATCACATCCTGCACGACTTGCTCAGGCAAGGCGGAGCTGTCTGCAATCATGGCGTTTTGCCCGCCCGTCTCGGCAATTAAACTAGCGATAGCACTATTGCGTCCAGCCAAAACCTTCTGGATCTGCCAGGCCGCTTCCACCGAACCCGTAAAGGCCACGCCGGCAATTGCCGGATGTGCCAATACGATATCGCTGAACCGACGCGCTGAGCCAGGAACAAATTGTAGAACGTCTGCCGGTACCCCCGCTTCAAGCATAAGCCTTATGCATTTATGGGCAGCAAACGGTGTATTGCTGGCTGGTTTGGCAATGACGGTATTCCCTGTTACCAAGGCTGCAGCGATCTGGCCGGTAAAAATGGCGACGGGAAAATTCCACGGGCTCACGCAGGCGAACACCCCGCGTGCATGCATAGACAAACGATTGTCCTCTCCAGTGGGACCGGGTAGCACTATTTCGCTTAAGGTTCGCCCTTGCTGTGCATAATAACGAAGGAAGTCCACCGCTTCACGCCATTCTGAAATCGCGTCGGGAATGGTTCTTCCCCCTTCAAACACGATTAAGGCAAGCAATTCGTCGCGGGCTGCAATATATAGCTCGGCCGCCTTCTCCAGAATCACGGCACGTTCGTCCATGCTGCGCATACGCCAAGGGTCAAAGCCCGCGCTGGCCGTTTGCACAGCATACGAATAGTTTTCTTCCGTCGTTTCGGCGTACTGACCCAGTCGATGCGCTGTGTCAGCAGGTGAAAAACGTTCTTGCGTCTCACCCTTTCCGGCTTCTCCCTTCACAATGGGTCCGGCCTGAAATGAGCGTGTCTCGTAATGAGACAGGGCCCGCGTTAACTTTTCTATTTCACTTTCATCATGCAGATTGCATCCTGGCGAATTTTTTCGCTCTGTGCCAAATAGTTCTTGCGGTAGAACAATACGCGGATTTTGTCCTGTATTCTCTTTTGATTTATCAACAGGCGACTCCAACAGCTTCTCCACCGAGACATCTTCATGCTCTATTCGATTCACAAATGACGTGTTGGCACCATTCTCCAGCAGACGCCTCACCAGATAGGGGAGCAGGTCTTCATAACTCCCCACCGGCGCATAGATGCGACAGGCAACGGGAAAACGTTTTTTCACTTCTTTATAGAGTGCCTCACCCATGCCATGCAGGCGTTGAAACTCAAAACAACTCAAATCACCTTGAGCGAGTTGGATGATCGAAGCGATGGTATGGGCATTGTGCGTCGCAAACTGCGGATAAAACGCAGTACTGTTCAACAGTTTTTGCGCACAAACCAGATATGAAAGATCCGTGTGATATTTTTGGGTGTAGACAGGGTATCCGGCCCACCCCCGCTCCTGGGCCCGTTTAATTTCGGTATCCCAATAGGCTCCCTTTACCAAACGCACGGGAATTGTTTTCTGGCAATTATTCGCCAGACCCTCCAACCAATCTATGACCGCAGGGGCCCGTTTTTGATAGGCCTGCACCGCCAAGCCTAGCCCGCTCCAGCCTTTCAAGCTCTCATGGGTAAAGACTTGTTCAAACACACGTAGTGAGATTTCCAGGCGCTCTGCCTCCTCCGCATCAATGGTCAGTGCGATATTTAGTTCGCGTGCCTGCTGCGCCAGCGTGAGGAGGGCATGGAAAAGTTCTCTTTCTAGGCGTTCTTTTTTGCTAAATTCGTAACGAGGATGCAAGGCGGAGAGTTTTACCGAGATGCTATCGGAGCCTATGAGGTCTTCATCCTTTTTGTTCGCGCCCAATCTGGAAATCGCGTAACGATAGGCATTAAGATATTTTTCTGCGCTTTCCTGTGTTAAAGCCGCCTCGCCCAGCATGTCAAAAGAATAACGATAGAGCGAATTCTTGTCTTCATCACTGCGTTGCTGAGCCTCTTCGATGGACCTTCCCATCACAAACTGATGGCCCATCACGCGCATGGCCTGACGAATACCGGTTCGCACAATGGGCTCACCAAGCCGTGAAACCAGGCGTGTAAAAAAATGTTGGGCCTGTTGCTCATCGCCATGCCAGTTGACTAACTGGCCACTGACCATCAACCCCCAGGTGGAGGCGTTCACAAATAGGGAATGACTGTGGCCCATATGCTGTTTCCAATCGGCGATGCGTAGTTTATCTCGAATCAGACGATCGGCAGTGTCTGCATCGGGGATGCGTAGCAGGGCCTCAGCCAGACACATGAGCACAATACCCTCATCGGTAGAGAGATCATATTCATGCATCAAGGCATCCACCGCTGAGCTATGTTTGCTTTGTTGGCGTACGGCGAGGACAAGCTCTTGGGCAATATCGCAAACTGCAGTACCAAGGCTGGTAAGTGTCGAGGTGTGTTCCAGCAGGCGTTCTACAGCTCGTTTTTCGTCCAACAAGAAGAGGGAATTGATTTTATTCCATTGCATTGCTAACTCGGCCAAGGGACACCACCAAAATTAAACAAGAGTAGTCTAAAATTACGCAAAGAAGCGGCCAGTCATCGAAAAACGCGTACTAGGGTAAAGATTTTGCAGTACCAAGTCGTATACAAATGAGATTCCGTTCAAAGCGACTATTTACTCGGCAAAACTTATGCTTCATACACAACTCAATATTCTAAATTGCTTCGGATACGCCTGTGGTCACGGCGCCCGAGATGTGGGTTGTGAACAAGGCCCCGATCTGCTGCGTAGCATGGACATTATCCCGATTCTGACCTCGCATC
Source organism: Gammaproteobacteria bacterium (assembly GCA_029879945.1). Classification (GTDB taxonomy): domain Bacteria; phylum Pseudomonadota; class Gammaproteobacteria; order S012-40; family S012-40; genus JAOUPJ01. The sequence goes on along the minus strand of JAOUPJ010000014.1, from coordinate 4,372 downwards.
ACACCAGCGTACGCTGGAAAGAGATGATACGCCCCAGCGGTTTTTTGCAAAACAAGGGTGACAACTACGCCATCATTTCAGAACTCACTGCCCGGCTGGCAGACTCGATCTCTCAAACTGTAGCTGATTCCCACCAATTCCTGGTAGTTGGGGGTGATCATTCTTGCGCTATTGGCACCTGGGGCGGCGTGTATCGCACCTTGGGAAAGGCAGAGCCTTTTGGATTGATCTGGATTGACGCCCATATGGACAGTCACTCACCGACAACTTCTCTAAGTGGTGCCATACACGGCATGCCATTGGCATGCCTGCTGGGAGAGGGAGACGAACGATTAACGCATATCGGTGGACTAGGCACTAAACTGAGCCCCAAAGATGTGGTGATGATCGGCATACGCAGTTTTGAAAACGGGGAAAAAAATTTCCTTCAAGATCATGGCGTGCGTGTGTACTATATGGATGAAGTTGCGAACCGCGGTTTTGAAGCAGTATTTAACGAAGCTCTTCGCCACATCAAATCCCGCTGTAATAAATATGGGATATCTCTCGATCTAGACGCCATTGAACCCGATGACGCACCTGGGGTTGGAACGCCAGAGCCAGATGGTATCAATGCAACAGACTTGCTCAGCGCATTAAATCGCATCAAAGGTGATACTCATCTACTGGGGATGGAGATTACCGAACTAAACCCGCTGCGAGATGTAGACCGCAAAACCGCAGCATTGGCATTAAAAATCGCAGAAACGGTATTTTCTTAAGTTGTAAACACTATGAATAAAACCATCGATAAAGAAAAACAGTATTGCGCCCAAAACTACCTTCCTCTGCCTGTCGTGATAGTTCGAGGGCGGGGCATTCATGTCTGGGATGATCAAGGCAGACGATATATAGATATGATGAGTGCTTACTCCGCAGTAAGCCATGGACATTTACATCCGCGCCTTGTGAGTGCCATGCATACCCAGCTTACACAATTAGCTGTGGTATCCAGAGCCTTTCATTCCGACAAACTCGCACCCTTTTTGGAAAAGGCCTGTGAATTGATGGGAATGGAGCGGGGACTCCCCATGAACACAGGCGCTGAGGCAGTGGAAACCGCTATTAAAGCAGCACGAAAATGGGCATACACCGTAAAAGGAGTGGAACTCAACAAGGCAGAGATCATCGCCTGCGAAGGAAATTTTCATGGCCGCACGATCGCGATTGTGGGGCTCTCCTCCGAGAAGCAATATCGTGACGGATTTGGTCCCTTTCCTCCGGGTCTTAAACGCGTTCGTTACAATGACCCCGCTGCGTTAGAAGAGGCCATCACACCCAATACGGCCGCGTTTATCGTCGAACCCATACAGGGTGAAAACGGAATCGTTGTCCCCGATCGCGGCTATCTACAACGTTGCGCAGAGATTTGTAAAAAACATAATGTACTGTTGCTCTGCGATGAGATCCAAACCGGACTGGGCCGCACGGGTGCTATGCTGGCCTGTAATCACGATAATGTCATTCCCGATGGCTTAATACTCGGGAAAGCATTGGGTGGCGGCCTGCTTCCCGTTTCGCTGTTTCTGTCTAAGCGCGAACTCATGGATGTGTTCGAACCCGGAGACCATGGCAGTACCTTTGGTGGAAATCCGTTGGCCTGTGTAGTGGGCCTGGAAGCGCTGAATGTACTAGTAGAAAAGCAATTACCCAAGCAAGCAGCCGATCTGGGTGAGTACTTCATGGCACGTCTTAAAGACTTACCTCATCCCTTTATCAAAGAGATACGTGGGCGCGGCTTATTGATTGGCATGGAAATCGACCCTAATTACTTTACCGCAAGACAAGTATGTGAGGCCTTACTCACAAAAAATATTCTCAGCAAGGAAACACACGATACGGTGGTTCGATTTGCCCCGCCGCTGGTAATTACCAAAGCCGAAATCGACACGGCCATCGATTCCATTGAATCCGCGCTGAATTCGTTGACCTGATTTAAAGCCCAAATTAAACTCCTTTTCCACCAAATCCCTGGATCTCCCAGGGATTTGAGTATTCGCGCCTCAGTCCCTATTGCAAATGCTAATGAGAATGATTATCATTAATATCATTAACGATGATCCCACTCACGAAGGTATAGAAAAAATGAACCGCATGTATCTCGCTCTTTTTCTCCTTGTTTTTAGCTTTCAATCCCTTGCAAGCGAATCACTGACCATTTTTTCCGGGCGCAGCGACAAGTTCGTAAAACCCGTTGCAGAAGCGTTTACACAAAAAACAGGTATTAAAGTCACTATACACGCGGGGAAATCGGCTGAATTACTCAGCAAACTAAAGCTGGAAGGGAACCGTACCGACGCCGACCTCTTCATAAGCAATGATGCAGGCAGTTTGCAACAAGGCAGTGAACTCGGTCTGTTTTCCACACTGCCCGACAATATTACGAACATCATTCCCAAAAATTACCGCGCACCCGATGACACCTGGGTTGGCCTGTCTGCCCGCGCACGGGTGATTGTTGTTGGCAGTAAAAGCGCCCTGGCAGACAGCATCAATTCTGTCGAACAACTGGCGGACAAGTCACTAGAAGGCAAGCTCGGCATCACTAGCGCCACCAATGAGAGCTTTATCGCTGGTGTAACGGTCTATCAAGAGAAATGGGGTGATACTAAAACCAAAGACTGGTTAAAAGGCCTCAAGGAAAATGCCGGGAAAAATGTTTTTAACAAGCATAGCCACATTGTAAAAGCCGTGGCTCAAGGAAAACTTGAAATAGGTTTGGTCAATCATTATTACATCTACAGACATCTGGCCGAAGACCCTAAGGCCCCCATAAAGATCATATTGCCAGACCAGAAACCAAACCAAATAGGTCTTGCCTGGAACGTGGCCGGTATCGCGGTGAGCAAACACAGCAAAAACACCAAAACCATTAACGCTTTTCTCGATTTTTGCATCTCGGAAGAAGGACAAAAGATCTTTGCCGAAGTGAATCGTGAGTATCCCACTCGAGCAGGCGTTGCCGCTTCTCCTGAAGTTCCCAAAGCGGGCTCCTACAAAGTGGCTGACGTACCGATGGCGAGCTTAGGCAAGAAACGCAACAGCACCGTAGATCTGATTGAAGCGGTGGGACTAAGATAGCGGGATGCACGCGCAAGCTTTCAGAAGCTTTTTAGATTTACGGCCAAAGAGATCCTCCAAGTTAGGAATAATTGCCGCCTGTACCGTACTGGTGGCCATTGTTCCCCTGGTTTTTGTCCTGGGAGAGGCCTCTGCTCTATCTGCAGAGAGGTGGGCATCTTTATGGACCACACGCCTCCCCGAGCTAATTAGCAATACTTTATTGCTATCTCTATTGGTCGCCATCGGCTGCTCCGTGCTTGGAATCGGTGCCGCCTGGCTCGTTGCCCGTAGGGATTTTGCCGGAAGAAAAGCCGCTGAATGGTTATTGTTGCTACCCCTAACCATACCCACCTATGTGTTTGCCCATATCTATACCGAGCTATTCGACACAGATGGTTGGCTTGGAATCGCGTGGAAAATTCTATTTGCTGAATCTATCGCTATCCCCGATCTATACAATATCTGGGGAACTACATTTATTCTTTCGCTGGCTGGCTTCTCGTATATGTATTTACTGGTGAGAGGGGCTTTGTCCCATTCTACGCGCAGCCTGGAAGAGGCGGGACGACTCCAGGGACTAGGCCCTCTGCGTATCTTTTTTCAGATTAACCTGCCGCTGCTTAGGCCCGCCATTGCCGCCGGCCTGGCACTGATCATCTTGCACGTGCTTTCCGATTTTGGCGCAGTGAGCATGTTGCGTTTTCAAACATTCACCTTGAGTATCTACACCCAGATGAGCGGTCGCATGGACTACCAAGCAGCTGCCGCCCTGGCGCTGATGCTGGTCTTTTTGAGTTTAACCTTCCTGGTGATGGAACGCTTTTTTCGCAATCGTCAACGCTATTATTCAGGCAGCCAGTCTCGTGTGGCTCAACGAAAAAAAGCCAGTACCCGGGAGACGCTATTGATATGGTCATGGCTGGGGCCCATTACCTTGTTCAGCTTTGTTCTTCCTGTGTTATGGATGGTATCGTGGACCGTAGAAGCCATCGCCCACGGTAATGTAGACGAGCGCTTTGTTGAATACGCCCTTAATACCGGCCTCATCGCTTTCACCGCCGCCAGCGTCGCCTTAGTCGTCGCCTTTCCGATTGCCTTCTATCATACGCGGCAACAGTCCTTTCTCAGTCAAAGTTTCGTGAATCTTTCCAGTGTGGGTTTTGTTCTCCCGGGCCCCGTTATTGCGCTAGGCGTTTTGACCTTTATCATTGCCACGATGCCTGTCGCCTATGGAACCTTGTTGGCCTTGATTGTTGCTGTGGTAATTCGG
>JAOUPJ010000167.1 GCA_029879945.1 Gammaproteobacteria bacterium | reverse complement strand
TGCCGTTGCCACCAGTGGAAATACCAAGCGCTACATCGAACATAACGGCAAGAGATATGGCCATATTCTCAATCCAAAAACAGGCTGGCCGATAGAGAACGCGCCTCGCTCTGTTACCGTGCTGGCCAATACTTGTATTGAGGCCGGTGTACTGTCGAGTCTGGCGATGCTACAGGGCGCCGACGCCGAAACATTTTTGAGCGAGGAAGGCGTCACCTTCCATCTTATCCACTAAGAGCCGCCACTCACATATTCATTAGGCGCATTTTCATCCAAAGGCTGCACGCCACCTGTTAGATCCTGAGGATTTTCTATTCCGTAATACTTGTAGAGTGTGGCCGCAACGGAAAACGGCGGCGCCTGATAGCTGTCGTCTGTCGGTGATGTAAATTGCCGATTCTCATTGGGTGTACCAATCTTCTTTGTTTTGCCAATGATCTTTCCTAACTGACGACCGGCGATGGCGGAACCAGAAACCGTATAGAGTGTTTGATTGTTACCGTGGTCCCATCCCAAAGAATTGTTTAGGTTTACATTGCGCCCAAAATCTGAGAAAACGAAAATAGGAACGTTTCTTTTACCGATCGCATCCAGATGTTTGGACGCGGTATCTAAAGCCCGCATCAAAGATCGCATGCGAGCAGGATAGTCTTCCAGCGCCGAATCATGATCATCCCATCCACCAAGCCCGCCGCTGCCTACGCTTACAAACATGGTATCAGGATTGTTACTCACAATGTTCACGGCCTGGCGCATACGTCTGCCGAATGAGTTGTTTGGATATTCGATAGGAAGACCTGTATCGGGATCGTTTGGTAGGGTGGTATCCACGATACGCTGATTCAAATCGGTAATGAAATTGGCTATAGTGCTACGCTTATTGAATGAATCCATAATTTTCTCATAACGCAAACCACTCATGGCGGAGGTGGAATTGGCCAGCGCTTCAATTGTAGCGTCCGCGCTTGTTTCGAGGGCTCGATTTGCAACGCGAGAATAAGGATTGTCCAATCGTTCGTCCAATGAGATAGGACGACCCGCAAGAGGCAGGTTCACGTCTCCCTTGTTGAAAATAACCGACTCACCTTCCAATGTCACAAACGGAAACAGGGACTCGTCATTAATCGCACCGTGCGCGTATAGCACCGCAGCCAGCGTAGTCGCTATTCCGGGTCGTGCATTGTCTTCCCCTATCATTCCCGTCAGATTGGAAAAGATGCTGGGCCGATGTGCTTTGGTATCATCCTCAGTTCGATTGAGCGTGCGATATACCGACATACGATTGCCAGCGATCATGTTTTCCATCATTTCTCCGCCAGCACCGATATTACCACCACCCCAGAAATCATTGGGCGTAATTATATTGTTTTCAGTTTCGTGCAAAAGATTGCTGCTATAAGGATTTTGGGAAGTCGCATTGATTTCATCGATATTGCTGAGATTCCCTGCCAATTCAGAAGCGCCGCCATAGAGAAAGACAATTAGCGCCTGCGGCATTGTGGTAGGACGCGTCCAAGCTATCTCTCCGCGTATTGCATTGGCCGAACCTTTCAGCGCATCCAATGAAGCTGCGCGCACGGGATTGAAAATACTGCCGCCGAGCATACCCATACCACCCAACACACCCAGGGATTTACAAACGGTTCTACGCTTCATTTTTTATTCCCCCTTTGATGTCTTGTTTATGTAGTACAGTTCCGGCAGACGCGACGCGTAATCAAATACGATGGTTGCCAGTGCCTCAGGGCTCTTATTGCTTAACAAAGGCATCAAACTTTGTTTTTCTTCAACACTCGCCCGGCGACCCAGCACACTCATAAACGCCAGATCAATTTTTTCATCCAGACTGTTTAATACGAGCATGTTGTCTTTGATCTCATTCTTCCAACCCCAACCCCATGAAGAGTAGCCCTCTACAGTAATCAGCAAATCCTCGCGAATGGCCTTGTGGTAATGAGCGAAGCTTAACGAGTCCAGGGGTTGCTCTTTGAAACGACCCAGTTTGAGCGACATGGAAGGTTGCCCCATACGTTTTAACGTTTTGTTGGCATCAGAGCGTGTAGAGGTCAAGCGAGTAAAAAAGCGATCATGAGGCTGCCATTTAAGGCGCGCTGCCAGATTGTAAAAGGTCTCCTCGTAGCTCTTTGGTCTACTGTTATTAATTAGATACTCATCCGAAAACAGGATAGACAAGAAAATCTCATTGAATGTTGTTGGCTGGATAGACATGATAGACTGAATCAATTCAGCCCTTTCCGTTTGCGGCTTGTTGGCAAAAAATCTGTCAACCAATACAGTGGTTATACGTGGCACTAGCAAGGGATGGGAGGCTACGGCCTGATAAAATTCCTCGCAACTCACGACATAAAGACCCGTGCCTGCGATGTGATTGCCGTACTCGTCATATTTCCCAAAAATCAATTCAGGTTGCTGATTTTGTCTGTTCACATCCACTTTCAGGACGTAGTCACCGCCCTCTTCATCGATCCACCAATTACCACAGGCGCGAGCCACATTGGGAATCTCTACATCGCGGTCAAACAGACCCAGAAATATCTCGATCATCTCCCGTGTATTATCTTCCGGTGACCGAAATCGTCTCCAATTCGCTTCAGAAACCATGTATGAATAGGCTATATCACTGATAGAACGCCCTTTGCGAATCCAGTCCACCAATCGGTTATATACCCAGTCCACGTCATCAAAACTGGCGGATGCAATTTCCTCTGCGGGTGAAAACAATATGGTATTGGCTAACTCATACGCCATCCAATTTTCAAAGTGGTCTTTGCTAACTGGCAATTCGAACATAAGGGCCATGGGCCCAGCAACAGCAGGATTTTCGGTGGAATTGTTGTAGAAATGATGCTTTTCCTTCATTTCCACGATATAGCTTTGAGGGTTTTCCAAGCGCGTGTTTAGCTGCTTTGCGATACTGGATAAATTAAACGTTTGCCGGGCCTGAATACCGGACTGACTCAAACCCGCCCGCGTATTAAAGAACTCACCCACACTCACACCCTTGTAAAGAGTGCCTAGCAATTTATTGGTAACTTGATACTGATCCACTGCGCTTAGAGAATTATAACTGGAGGTAGAAAGTTGCTTTGCCGCCCCCTGGGGATTAGGAATACCACTGATACTATTTTCTTTTTGTAGTCCCTCGGCAGTACAGCCTAGCACTAGCAATGACAGCACAGCCAAATAGAACAAACGATTATAAAAACCAGATATTAGTTTCATTTCACCCACCCGTATCAAATTACTGAGTCATCAGCAAAGCATTACTTAACTGCTGCTCTTCAAACCGCAAAATGATACTGCGCGGGTATTAAACGGTGATTATCATAGAAACAGAATAGCGAGGATGGTAATTCGTTATTTTCATTCTAATAAGCGGAGCAAACTATCACCAAACAAGAATATAACAATCATTGAATGGGAAAAATTAGAAGGAAGATTTGTTCTAATTCTCAATATTTCGACGAAGAACACTAATTAATAAGATTCAGACTCTCCCAAATAGAATCAATCTTATCTCTAACTTCTTTATTCATTGCAATGGGAACACCCCACTCGCGGGTCGTTTCACCAGGCCATTTATTGGTGGCGTCAAAGCCAACCTTAGAGCCTAAACCTGAAACGGGAGAAGCAAAATCCAAGTAGTCTATGGGCGTATTTTCTATCATAACGGTATCACGAGCCGGGTCCATTCTCGTGGTCATGGCCCAGATCACGTCTTTCCAGTCCCGGATATTCACATCATCATCGACCACAATAACAAACTTGGTATACATAAATTGCCGCAAGAAAGACCATACACCCAGCATCACTCGTTTTGCGTGTCCCGGATATTGTTTTTTCATACTCACCACGGCCAAGCGATAAGAACAGCCTTCCGGCGGCAAATAGAAATCGATAATTTCCGGAAACTGTTTTTGCAGGATAGGAACAAAAACCTCATTGAGCGCAACACCCAGCACGGCCGGCTCATCCGGTGGCCTGCCGGTGTAGGTTGAATGATAAATAGGATTGGTCCGATGCGTAATGCGCTCAATGGTAAAAACCGGAAAATCGTCCACTTCATTGTAGTAACCGGTGTGATCACCAAAGGGGCCTTCCGGTGCCAACTCGTTGGGATGAATTACGCCCTCCAAAACGATTTCTGCGCTGGCAGGCACTTCCAAATTATTCCCGATGCATTTGACGAGTTCCGTTTTTGAACCACGCAATAAACCGGCAAAGGCATATTCAGAAAGCGTATCAGGAACAGGTGTAACGGCAGCCAGAATGGTTGCGGGATCAGCGCCCAATGCCACGGAAACCGGAAAAGGCTCACCCGGATGTTTCTGTTGCCATTCACGAAAATCCAGAGCACCACCTCGATGCGCCAACCAGCGCATGATGACCTTGTTTTTGCCTATCACCTGCTGACGATAGATACCCATGTTCTGACGGTCTTTAAACGGACCGCGAGTCACCACCAAGGCCCAGGTAATAAGCGGGCCGGCATCACCGGGCCAGCAAGTCTGCACAGGAATGGTGGAGAGATCCACATCATCTCCCTCAATCACCACATCCTGACAAGGTGCCTTACGCAGAACCTTAGGCGACATGTGCAACACTTGTTTAAATACGGGCATCTTATCCAGCGCATCTCTAAAGCCTTTAGGTGGTTCCGGCTCCTTCAAATAGGCGAGCAATTTTCCAATCTCACGCAAGGAAGAAACGTCGTCTGCGCCCATCCCCATCGCGACCCGTTTGGGCGTACCAAACAGATTGCCTAACACGGGAATTTTGTAGCCTGTGGGATTTTCAAAGAGGATTGCCGGACCTTCAGCACGCAAGGTCCGGTCACATATTTCTGTCATTTCCAGATTAGGATCGATTTGCTGCTTTACTCTTTTGAGCTCACCTTGAATTTCAAGTTGCTGAACAAAATCGCGCAGGTCTTTATATTTCACAATGCATCTACTTACTTCTATAGTGTTTCAACACATCTTCAATAAAGCTTGTCCAGATATCGTTAGGCTCCCACACCTCGGTAACATGACTCATGGCCTCATCAAAATCTGCCTTATCACTGAGAATTCGCCATAGCGCAACAAAAACCGATGTTCTTTTATTTGCATTGCAGTGAACAAACACCTTCTTATCACGAAAGTATTCCATGGTTTTTGAAAATTTGTCAAAATCATCCAACAGAGGCTCTTTCATGACAACTGGAATAAAGACGTATTCCATGGTCATGGTCGATGCCAGGTTGGCTTCATCCACCAGGTTATCAAAGTGATCATCCTTTGCCATGCTAATCAACACGTCGTAACCCGCCCTTTGCAGCTCATCAATTTGACTCGCAGTAGGCTGGCCGCCGGTTGCGATACGCTTATCCACCAAATGAAAATGTATTATATCGGTAATCATATTTGAGTTAGCAAATTAAGCCCTCGCGTTGAGATATGCACGTTCAGAAATATCATGCCACGCCTTCACTTCTTCGCGGAAAGAAACTACCGAATCCAATATCTTCTTAGAGGCCGCATCACTTTTAGCCAAATCTGCCACCACTTCATCTGAGATCGTACGTAACTTCTTCAACACATCGTCTGGCAATTTCTTAACATTTACCTTGTGCTCTTCCTTTAGCGTTCGCAAGGCGGAGGCATTTTTTGCCGTATATTCTGCCGTCAGCTCATCGTTGGAGACGCGACAGGCCTGGCGCACAATAATCTGCAGGTCTTTGTCCAGCTTTTTAAACGCGTTTTCATTGATCAAAACTTCCAGTGCAGAGCCCGGCTCTTGCCATCCTGGATAGTAATAGTATTTGGCTGCCTTGTGAAAACCAAAGGCCAAGTCATTGTAGGGACCAATCCACTCTGTGGCGTCTATGTTTCCAGACTTTAAGGAAGAAAATATTTCACCGCCTGGAATATTGACCGGTGTTCCGCCTGCTCTGCGGATCACCTCACCGCCGATACCAGGAATACGCATCTTAAGCCCGTTGATATCGTTAAGTGAATTGATCTCTTTATTAAACCAGCCGGCCATTTGCACACCCGAATTTCCTGCAGGTTCAGGAATCAAGCCAAAGGGCTTATAAAGATCCTGCCACAACTTCAAGCCATCGCCATGATAGAGCCAGGCATTCATTTCTGCGGCAGTCAAACCAAACGGAATTCCTGCGAAAAAGGGGGCCGCCGCTGCCTTGCCCTTCCAATAAAGGGATACGCCGTGCCCCATTTCGGCGGAGCCTTTTGCGACGGTATCAAATACCTCAAAGGGCGGCACGAGCTCACCCGCACCATACACCTTAACCTCCATCCGCCCACCGCTCATTTCATTAATGAGTTTGGCCAGAAAATTTGCGCCTGTACCAAGCCCCGGAAAATTTTTCGGCCAAGTCGTTACCATTTTCCACTTGATCACATCCTTGGCGTGCACTTGGGAAACCGAGCCTAAGCCCACCGCTAACGCACCTACGCCTGTCCCTGTTATAAATTTCCTTCTATCCACTTCCCTGTTCTCCTATTATTATGATTGTCTGGCATTGAGATAAGAGCGCTCAGCAATATCATGCCAAGCAGTGACATCGTTACGGAAAGACTCGAATGATTGATAGACCTTTTTGGCAAAGGCATCCTTCTTAGCCAGATCACTGACCACGTCTTTTGATATTTTTTTCAATTCACTGATTACGTCATCAGGCAAACGACGCAAGTTGACCTTGTGTTTGTTTAGAAGTACTTGCAGAGAAGCATTGTTTCGTGCGGTGTATTCGGCTGCCATGTCCTGATTCACGATACGGGAGGCGTGTAAGACGATGCTTTGCAGATCTTTAGGCAGTTTGTTAAACGCTTCCTTGTTAACTACGCATTCCAATGTGGTACCCGGTTCGTGCCAGCCAGGATAATAGTAATATTTGGCGGCCTTATAGAGCCCGAAGGCAAGATCATTGTACGGGCCCACCCATTCTGTGGCATCGATGGCCCCGGACTTCAAAGACGTAAACAACTCTCCGCCAGGCAAATTGACTGGGGTGCCACCCGCGCGCTGTAACACCTCGCCCCCCAGACCCGGGATGCGCATTTTCAGGCCATTCAGATCGGCCAGTGATTTGATTTCCTTATTAAACCAGCCAGCCATCTGCACAGTGGTATTGCCCGCTGCCATGGGTATCAGCCCAAATTTGTCGTAGGCCTCGCGCCACAGCTCCATGCCGCCACCGTGATACAACCAGGCGTTCATCTCAGCGGCATTGAAACCGAAGGGTACGGTGGAAAAAAATTGGAAGGTCTCGTCCTTACCTTTCCAGTAATAGGCCGCTCCGTGCCCCATCTCGGCCTTGCCCCGCGAGACGGTGTCGAAGACCTCAAAGGCGGGAACCAGCTCACCAGCACCGTAGACCTTCACGGTGATGCGGCCATTGCTCATTTGCTCGATTAGTTTGGCCAGGTTATTGGCCCCGGTACCCAGTCCAGGAAAGTTCTTCGGCCAGGTGGTGACCATCTTCCAGTGAACCTTTTTTGCTGCCTGGGCCTTTTCGGTGACGAGTAGAGGGCCTGCGACAGCCGCCGAAGCCAGTCCTGCGTTTTTAAGAAATCCACGTCGTTCCATTGCCTAACTCCCTTGGGCTCTAGACCGGGTACAGAAATGAGGAGACATGGTAACGCGCCATCAAAGTATCTGTAAACCATAAAAAAAGACCGCCGGGTGGCGGTCTTCCTTTGGTACGACGGAGGGGGAGGGAGGTTATTTGTCGTAATCCGATTCGGAGCTGATCTTGTGGATGCTCAAGTCAGCGCCGTTGTATTCTTCCTCTTTCGACAAGCGAATTCCCACAAAGTTCTTCAAAAGTCCATAAACAATAAATCCACCAGCAGTTGCGATCGCTACACCCATCAAAGTGCCCACGATCTGAGCCATCAAACTC